>JBOHCW010000481.1:0-4968 GCA_050725375.1 Actinocrinis sp.
CGCCGGCGCTGGTCAGCGTCCCGGCCGGCGCCGGCGCGCACACCATCGTCGACGCGGACGCGAACGGGCTTCCCCGGCGCCCCGCCGCGCCGCCGGTGGCCACGCCCGCGTCAGGGCCCGTGACAGGGCTCGATGATCCGCCGATGGTCTTCAGCGAATCCTCGGGCCCTGAGACGGGTGACGACGGTCTGCCGCACCGCGTGCGTCAAGCGAACCTCGCACCGGGCCTACGCACCCCGGTGAATCCGCCGCACGCGCCCGGCGCGCCGCACCCGGCGATGCCAGACATCGACGACGAGCCCGCGGCGCGCTCCCCCGAGCAGGCCAGGGCCACGATGTCCGCGTACCAGCGGGGCTGGACGCTCGGCCGCGACGCGGCCGAACCGGTCGGCCCGGACGGCTCCTGACCCGCACCCACAGACCCGCGAACGCTGACACAGCGGGACCAAGATCCCAGGCCAGGAGGCCCGATGCCCCCCAGTACCGACGCCGGCGGCGAGCTCGGCTGGTTGCTCGACGAGACGGTCGCCGCGGTCCCCTCGGTCCGGCACGCGGTGGTGCTGTCCACCGACGGGCTGGCCGTCGCGTCGTCCGCCGGCGTGGCGCGCGAGGACGCCGAGCACCTGGCCGCGGTTGCCTCCGGCTTCCACAGCCTGGCCAAGGGCGCCTCGCGGCACTTCGAGGTCGGCGCCGTGCGCCAGACCATGGTCGAGTTCGACGGCGGATTCCTGTTCGTGGTCACGGCCGGCGGCGGCACCTGCCTGGCCGTGTTCAGCGGCCCGGACTGCGACGTCGGCCTGGTCGCCTACGAGATGGCCCGGCTGGTGCGGCGGGTCGGCGAGCACCTGTTCTCGGCGCCGCGCGCAGGCGGCGGGCCGAACCCGTCGACCGTGGCGCAGGGCGCTGCGAGAGGCGCCCGGTCCGGATCCGGCGGGGCGGGCACGGGTCCGGGTGCGGTCGCGTCGTGAGCGGCGATCCGCGTCCGGCGGCCGGCGGGTCGGCGTCCTGGTACGACGACGAGGCCGGGCCGCTGGTGCGGCTGTACGCGCTGACCCGGGGCCGGGCCAGGGCCGAGGACCGGGTGTTCAACCTGCTCGCGATGGTCGTCGCGCAGAGCGCTCCGTACGACGACCTGACGCTCGCCCCCGAGCAGGCGCGGGTGCTCGCGCTGTGCCGGCGCGCGCCGCAGTCGGTGGCCGAGATCGCGGCGTACTGCGATCTGCCGCTCGGCGTGGCGCGGGTGCTGCTCGGCGACCTGCTGGAGATCGGCCACATCAAGGTCCGCCAACCGGTGCCGCCGACGGCGCTGGTCGACCAACGCATCCTTCAGGAGGTGCTCAATGGACTCCGCGCGCTATGACCAGCACACGCACGGCGGCGCGGCCGGAAACGCGGACGCGGACGGCGTGCCGTTCGTCGCGCTCAAGATCCTGGTCGCCGGCGGCTTCGGCGTCGGCAAGACGACCCTGGTCGGCTCGGTCAGCGAGATCAGGCCGCTGCGCACCGAGGAGTCCATGACCGAGGCGGGCCGCGGCGTGGACGTGGTCGACGGCGTCGAGCGCAAGCACACCACGACCGTCGCGATGGACTTCGGCCGCATCACCATCCGCGAGGACCTCGCGCTGTACCTGTTCGGCACGCCCGGCCAGGACCGCTTCTGGTTCCTCTGGGACGAACTGGCCCAGGGCGCGCTCGGCGCGGTGGTGCTGACCGACACGCGCCGGCTCGGCGACTGCTTTCCGGCCGTCGACTTCTTCGAGCAGCGCCACATCCCGTTCGTCGTCGCGGTGAACTGTTTCGACGGCGCGCGCAGGTATACGCCGCTTCAGATATCCGACGCGCTCGACCTCGAGCCGAGCACCCCGGTCATGCTCTGCGACGCCCGTCAGCGCGCCTCCAGCAAACAGGTGCTGATCTCGCTGGTCGACCACGCCGGCCGGATGCACACGGCACAACGCCTCCAGCACGCGGACGGCGGCACGTCACCGTCAATGCTCTGATCCCCACGCGTCGCGGCCGTCGTCGGCGTAGACCTGGACCAGACCAGTGGAGACCGCGAAGCGGGATTGCCGGTTGCCTGCGCACCGATACTCACCGATGCGCACCGGCGGTCGTGTACCGCTTTCAGCTCAGGTCGCGGGCGTAGCTGACGAACCTGCGGCGTAGCGCGAATCCAGCACGTTCGTATACTCCGAGCGCGCCGCTCGGGTTGTCCGAGCGCATGGAGAGGGAGGCGCTGTCGAACCCTTGGCGCGCGGCGGTGTGGACGACCGTCGCGATCAGCGCGCTCGCCACACCCCGGCCCCGGTGCTCGCGGCCTGTGCCGATGTAGTCCAGGTACACATCACGGCGTCCGGTGGCTGCGGTGTCGGCCTCGTAATACCGGCTAAGCACGTAACCGGCCAGTTCACCGGTGGCCTGCTCACGCAGGCCGAAGGTCAGGTCTGCCCTGAAGCTCTCGGACCCGACCCGCGCGGCCCAGTATTCGGGCGTCTGCACGGTCGAACCTGGATGGTCGAGCACGAACGCCACGTTGTGTATCGTGCGGAACTCCTCCGCGACTTCGGCCGTGAACCTTGCCAGCCCATAGCCCTTCGGCGGCGCCGGCTCTGCGCCCGCGTCCTCAGGGTCGATCCGGCGCTCCATCGCGATGTCGTAGTGCCGGGCGGTGAATCCGTGCCGTTCGAGATGTTCCAGCAGGTCGGTTCGGCGTTCGTAGGCATCGCGCTGGAGGACGGCCGGTGCGCCCGGGAAACGCAGTGCACTGATCTTCGCGGCGGCCGCCACGCCGCGCTCGGTCAGGTCCGCGCCGATCCCGCGTCCCCGCCATCGCGGGTGCAGGACGGCCCAGGTGAACATCTCGTGTACCGGATCGGCCGCCGTGCGCGCCCAGATCAGGGTCATCGCGACCGGCCGTCCGTCGCGGGTGAAGGCGCCGAACGCGCCGTGCCGCCGGTCGATGCCCGGCCCGGCCAGTTCCTCCGCGAGGTCCTCGGCGCCCCACGACTCGCCCTCGTCGTCCACGGTCTCCGCCGCGACCATGAGGTCCGCCACTGCGGGCACGTCCGCGTCCGTGAGGGGGCGCCAGGCGAGTTCGTCTTCTTCAGCCACGTTCGCAGTCACTTCCACGGTCGGCTCGGCCTCCTTGGCGCCGCGGTCAGTCGCGCGGCACGGACGTGGGCAGCGGGTGGTCCGGATCGAGGGCGGGCAGCCCGTCCAGGCTCTTCGAGTTCACGCCCGCGACGCGCGCGGCCCACTCGTCCGGGGTGCGCCTGGACTCCGCGTCGTCCAGCACCGGCCGCTCGTCGACCAGTTCCATGTACGGGACCGCGTACCCGCACGAGTCGGACACCCGCTCGACGTCGATCACGATCATCGAACGCAGGCCGGGGTGCTTGAGGTTGAAGTGCGGCGCCAGGTCGGCGAACTCCGGGTCGTCCGGCCGCAGGACCCTGGCATGGCCGTGCAGCCGCACGATGCGCGAGTTGCGGGTGAAGGAGCAGAACATCACGACGATGCGGCCGTTCTGCTTCACGTGCGCGATCGTCTCGGTGCCCGAGCCGAACAGGTCGAGGTACGCCACGCGGTGCCCGCCGAGGATCGCGAAGCAGTCGCGGTATCCCTTCGGCGAGATGTTCACGAAGCCGTCCGCGCCGCTCGGCGCGGTGCCGACGAAGAACATGGGCTGTTGGTCGATGAACTGGCGCAGTTGGTCGTCGATCTCGGTGAACACGTTCGCCATGCGGGCCCGCTCCCTCCGATGTCGCCCGTCCGGCCCGTGGGCCGTTCGACTCATATCGGTCGATGGTGGGCGCCTTAGCTTCAGCGTAGCGATCGAATCAACTGGATTTCGCGGCGGCCGGACGGCCGTCACGCGGTCTGGATGAGGCTGTGACGGCCGTTGAGTCGCCAGTCCGGTTCGGCCGCGTCGAGCCGTTGCGCCTGCTCACGGCCGAGGCCGACCACGACATCGGACTTCGCGGCGCGCAGGGCGGCCAGCGGCAGCCCGAGGTACCCGGCGGCGTCGGCGAACGGCGTGGCCGGGTCCCACCGGCGGTCGCCGACCAGGCGGCGGTAGTTCAGGTCGCCCTTCACGACCAGGAACCGGCCGGCCAGGCTGGTGCGCAGGCCGGCGGGCAGCTCGCGCAAGTCCAGCGGCGAGGTCCAGAACGGGTGCGTCAGGGTACGCAGTCGACCGGCGGCGGCACGTTCGTACAGGCGTCGTCCGGCCTCGCCGAGCGCGCCGGGCATGGATCGCAGACGCCTGAGGCACTTGCCGACGTCGGCCGCCGTCGCGTCGGAGATGTAGTACGGGACCGGCTTGACGTGCAGCTCGACGCTCGCGGCCGCATTCGTCGCGAGCAGTTCGTCGGCGAGGAGCAGATCGCTGATCAGCTCGCGTCCGGCGTTGTCGCAGAGGAACGCGACGGGAGCGCCGTGGCCGGTCAGGCGCCGGTGGATCAGCGTCGTGTCATCGGCGAGCGGCGGGTTGACGGACGTGTAGCCGTCGACGACCTCGGTGACCTTGAAGACCAGGTCGGCGCGGTTGCCCAGCACGGCTGCCTCGACCAGCGCGGCGAACCGGCGGTCGGGCGCGAGTTCGGCGAGGCCGGCGTACCAGGCGAAGCCCGCTTCCAGCTGCGGGTCGGCCAGTTCGGCGGACTTCATCGGCTCGTACGGATCGACTCCGGCCCAGGAGGACGA
This sequence comes from Actinocrinis sp., assembly GCA_050725375.1. Taxonomy (GTDB): domain Bacteria; phylum Actinomycetota; class Actinomycetes; order Streptomycetales; family Catenulisporaceae; genus Actinocrinis. Next base: position 4,705 of record JBOHCW010000481.1, read on the forward strand.
AGCGGCGTCGGTGCGCTCGGCAGTGCTGTCGCCGGCGCTGTCGTCGGCGCCGTCGGACCCTGCCGCGAAGTAGCCCGTCGCTTGCAGGATTCGACGGAAGAAGTAGCTCTCCGCCCACAGGAAAGGCGCGACTGACCAGGGCTTTCCGTAATGGCCGCGATCCCAGTCGCGCCACTGCGCCGCGTCCGGCGCGTCGTCCGGCAGCGGTGTGATCACGCCGTCGACCGACTCCTCGAGCAGCTCGCGCAGCGCGCGGATCTGGGC
>JBOHCW010000482.1:0-8662 GCA_050725375.1 Actinocrinis sp.
GCCCGAGACCGAGCCGCCGGCCGAGCCTGCCGTCCCGGATTCGGACCCGGTTCCCGCTGTGGCACCGCCGCCGCGCGCGAAGGTCCTCACGGCGCCGGCGCCGGCCCGTGCACGCACCGGCTCGAAACCGACCAGCAAAGCCAAGTAGTCGCGGGAGGCGCCGACATGGCCTACGCCACCTCGACGGACCTGGCGGCGTTCATGCAGCAGGATGTGGATATCGGCGTCGCGACCCTCACCCTGGAGTTGGTCGCTGCCGCGATGGATGAGCAGATGGGGGCCGATCCGGACAACTACGCTCCCGGGTCGGTCACCGTCGGCGGCGACACCTTCACCGGTGCCGCCCTGAGTAGCGCGTTCACCGACGTGCTGCTCGACGGGCCGCCGCAGGGATCGAGCATCCTGCTGCTGCCCCGCTACCCGGTCACGGCGGTCGCCGACGTCCAGGTGCAAGACACCCTCGGCACCTGGACCGAGCTGGTGTACCAGCGCGACTACGTGTGGTCGCGTGACGGCGTACTGACCCGGATACGGGCCGGTATTCCGTCCGCGATCGGCCCGGCGCAGTTCCCCGGTCCGCCGCTGAGCGCGATCGAGTACATGCGCATGGAGCCGATCTGGCCGTCCCTGCCGCAGGGCGTGAAAGCCACGTTCACCGCCGGCCTGACCACGGTTCCCGTGTCACTGAAAACGGTCAACTTGTCCGCCGCGGCCCGCGTCTACGCCAACCCCACCGGTGTGGTGGGGGAGAGCATCGGCGGCTACAGCGTGCGCTACAGCCCCCGCGCGGACGGCGGTATCGGCGGCCTGTCGTTCAACTCGCTCGAAATCGACATGCTCGGCCGTTTCAAGACGGTGATGACCGCGTGAGCATCGAGCGGCTGTTCGTGCGCTCCGTCACGGTCCTCGACGGCGTCGATGTCCCCACCGGGTACGGCAACGCGACCCGCCTGGACTGGTCGAACCCGACGCCCAGGATCACAAAAGGGTGGCTCGGCCCGTACAGCGGCGAGTCGGAGAACGCGCTCGACCGCGACCAGCAGATGGCCGACGCGACCCTGTACCTGCCGGCAGACGACCCGATCACCGCGCTGTCGCGCGTACAGATCGACGGCGTCACCTACCAGGTCACCGGGCCGCCCAGCCCGCCGTTCACGCCCCGCGGCCCGCATCACGTCGAGGTGGACCTGAAGATCGTGAAGGGATAGCGCCGTGGCCAGATTCGAGCGCAACCCGCAGTGGCTCGCCGACTTCATCGGCTCCGATCCGGTGCGCGAGGTCCTCGACGAGAAGGCCGAGCAGGTCGAGGTCGCGGCGAAGGGCATCGCGCTGGAGCACGCCGACACCGGGCACTTCGCCGAGTCCATTCACCACACCCGCGGCAAGTACGGCTCGGGGCGCGCCTACGGGCGCGTGTACAGCGACGACGACGCGTCCCTGTCCATCGAGTTCGGGACGCACCAATCCACCCCCGTACGCGCCCTGGGGCGCGCCATCCGCAGCATCTAGGAGGTACGCCCCATGGGCATCCCCGTCCTGTCCCGCGACGTCAACAACGACCTTCACTGGAAGGACCCGTCCAACGGCGTCGACTTGTTCAACCTGCGCCAGAGCACGCACGACCTGTACATCCCGCAGGGCGAGGCGCGCGGGCGCACCCCGGTGACCGCGAACTACACCGTCCTGCCCAGTGACCGGAAGGTCTGCTACACCGCCCTCGCGGCGGCGCGCACCGTCACGCTGCCCGCCGCCTCGTCGATGGCGAACAAGCACATTACGGTCAAGGACGAGGCCGGCGCCGCGGCCACCAACAACATCACCGTCTCGGTCGCGTCCGCGGGCACCATCGACGGCGCCGCATCGAAGGTGATCAACGCGAACTTCGGGGTGCTCAACGTCTACTCCAACGGCACCCAGTGGTTCACCACGTGATGCGTGTCCGGCTGAACTGCTTCCGCGACGGGCACCGGCCCGGCGAGGTGGTTGACCTGGACGATGGGGACGCCGCTCCGCTGCTCGCGCTCGGCGGCGCGTGGCCGGTCCTTGAGGACTCGCCCGAGCAGATGGTCCAGGCCGGCATCCTCTCGCGCGCACAGGCCGAGGACGTGTTCGGCCTGGCGGGAGGTGAGAGCGCGTGACCATGCCGGTCCCCGGCGGCCTGGCGCCGCTGCCTAGCGCCGAGAAGGTCGTCACCGCCTTCCTGGCCGCCCGCGCCGAGCTGGAGGGCGTGAGCGTCGGAGACCGGCTCCCGGACGGTTACGACGGCTCGCAGCCGTGCGTGACCGTCGAGCGCATCGGCGGCCCGGCCGATCCCTCGACGATGTCCTGGCTCGACACCGCGCAGCTGGACCTGTCCAGCTACGGCGTCGACAAGGGCGCGGCGGACGGCCTGTCGGCGATCGTGCGGTACCTGATCGCGATCGCGAAGTACGTCGACCTGCCCGACGCGGTCATCACCAAGACCGAGGAGAACGTGGGCCCGCAGTGGCTCGCGGACGCCACGGCGGACTATCCCCAGTCCGGCCGCTACCTGTTGCAGGCGGCCGTCACCCTGCATCCCGCAACCAGTTAGGAGGCCGAGATGGCGGCCGCACCCACCACCCCGAACGTCAGCCAGAACCGATCCGCGATCAAGGGCTTTGTGAAGGTCGCCCCGCTCGGCACCGCGGTCCCCGCCGACGTGACCACCGCGTGGGCAGCGGGCTGGATCGACCTCGGCCTGATCGACGACAAGGGTGTCACCAGCAGCAACAAGAAGACCATGAACAAGGTCAAGGCGTGGCAAACACCGCTGCCGATCCGGCAGCTGCTCGCCGAACGCGACCTGATCTACAAGTTCGCGATGCTGCAGCTGAACTGGAAGACCCGGGCGCTGTGGATGGACGCCGGCGCCACCAGCCTGTCCGGCGGCACCTACACCCTGGTGGCGCCGGCCGACGCCAACGTCACCGAGTGGATGCTCGGGATCGAGTGGCAGGACGGCACCCTGGTCTACCGCGAGTTCACCCAGCGCGGCGTGTTCACCGACTCCGGCGACGTGGTCTACGTCGACGGCACCCCGGTCCTGCAGGAGCTGACCTACGAGACGCTGCCGCTGGATCTGACCACCGGCCCGGTCGCCACCCTGACCAACGACCCGGCGTTCGCCTCCAGCTGAGGCGCCGCCGCACCGACCGCTCAGGCCCGTGTCCTGGAGGAGCGCGGGCCTGAGCATCCTCCATACTCCTCCGCGAAAGGCAGAACCCCATGTCGTATGACGTGCTCGCCGTCCGCGCGCAACGCCAGGAAGCGGCCGGCGTCAAACCGTGGCCCTTCCACATCGGCGGCGACGAGTTCGAGTTCCCGGCCGAGGTGCCCGACGGGATGCTGGCGGCGCTGGCCGACCTGGCCAAGTTCGTCGACCAGATCAAGCCCGGCTCGAACCAGTCGGCGCCCCCGGAACTGCTCACCGGGCTGACCAAGCTGAAGTCACAGCTGCTGGCGCCGGCGGACGCCGAGCGGCTGGAAAGCCACCAGCTGTCGATCAACGACACGGCCGACCTTCTGATGACGTACTTCGAGCAGACCTTTGGCGGCGGCCTGGGGGAATCTGCCGCCTCGCCCTCGTCCTCACCGCCCACGCCGACGACGCCGAGGCGGACCTCCAAGCGCACTACCAAGTCGACCTCACGGACTACTACCGCCGCACGCTGAGCCTGCGCCGGCTGCGGGTGCTGGTCTCCCGGCTGCCGATGGGCTACCGCACCGCCGCCGCCTGGGGGACGGCGGCGGACGGCTGGTCACGCCCCGAGCAGCTGCTCGCCGGCGTCTTCGACGCGATCCAGCACCTGGACTGGGTCTTCCGCGCCGCGTGGCGCGAGCCCAACACCACGGCGCCCGACAAGCCGAAGCCGCTGCCGCGGCCCGGCATCGCCGACGAGGCGGAAGCGACGATCGACCAGCGGCGCGCCGCGTTCCACGCACGGTTCCAATCGCTACGCCGCTGACCTGAACACACCAGTCATGGAGGTGCGCCTCCATGACGGTTCGCTCTGCCGGTACCGCGTTCGTCGACGTCACGCTCGGCAAAACCTCGGCGCTGATGGCGCAGATGGACAAGGCCGGCTCCGACGCCGGCGACCGCGCCGGCAAGTCGGCGTCGGACTCGATGACCTCCCGCCTCACCCGCACCCTGACGGGCGCGGGCCTGCAGGCGGTGTTCGGGCTCGGCGCCGACACCTCGGGCGACACCTTCGGGCAGCGGTTCAGCTCCTCGTTCAACAACGCCCTGAAGTCCTCGCTGGTCGGCTCGGCGTCGGCGGACTCCGGGCCGCTGGGCAAGATCTTCAACACCGGTGCGACCGGGTTCATGGCGATGGGCGCCGCGGCGTCGGTCGCCTCGGGCGTGATCCTGTCCACGCTGCCGGTCGCGATCGGCGCCATCGGCATCGCGGCGGAGAAGTCCAACACCCGCGTCGTCGCCGCGTTCACCAAGCTCAAGGCGCAGGCCACCAGCGTCCTGCAGTCCGCCGCGGCGCCGATGATCGGCGTGCTGACCGGCGTCGCCGCGACCGCGTCGGCGACCCTCGGCCAGATCGCCGCCCCGCTCAAGGGCATCTTCACCGCCGTCGCACCCCTGGTCACCGAACTGGTCCAGGCCCTGGGCCCGACGATCGCCGCACTGGTCAACGGCATCGGCGCCGTGGTGACCCAGCTCGGCCCCGTCATCGACGGCCTCGCCGGAGCGCTGCCGAACCTGATCGGCGGCCTGAACCTGTTCCTCGAAGGCATCGCCTCAGGCGCCGCCGGGGCAGGCCAGGGCCTGTACGCGATCCTGACCGTCGTCGGGCACCTGCTCGGCACCCTCGGCCAGGTCATCGGCGCCCTGGCCCAACTCGGCGGCCCAGTCCTGCAGGCGCTGATGCCCGGCGTCAACGCTCTGCTCAACGCCTTCGGATCCGTCCTCGGCCCGGCGATCCAGTCGATGATCGGGCCGCTGACCTCCGTGGCCGGCTCGATCAGCGCGATCCTGCAGACCGTCGCGATCCCGCTCGCGCAGGTCCTGGAGACGATGTTCTCCCCGCAGGCCGGCCTCGCCGCGGTGATCGCCCAGATCGCCGCCTCGATCGCGCAGCTGCTCGGCCCGGCGCTCGCGCTGATCGGGCAGTTCGCCTCCGCCACCCTGCCGATCTTCGCCCGGCTGGTGACCGCGCTCGCCCCGATCGTCGAGCAGCTGCTGCCGCAACTGGCCCCGCTGCTCACGATGCTCCTGACCGCGGTCACCCCGCTGATCACCAGCCTCGGCGGCACTCTCGCCAGCGAAATCGCCGGCCTGGTGCCGAAGGTCCTGCCGTTCATCACGATGCTGGTCGGCGTCTTCAAGACCTCGTTCGCCGCGATGCAACCGATCTTCGCCATCCTCGGCCAGGTCGGCGCCGCCGTGTTCGGCGCCCTGGCGAACGCCGCGAAGGTCCTGATCCCCGCGATTCTCGCGATCCTGGGCGCGTTCATCCCGCTGCTGCCGGTGGTCGGGCAGCTGGCGGCGCTGATCGCCGGACAGCTCGCCGCGATCCTGATCGGCCTCGCGCCGGTGTTCGCGCAGCTCGCCCAGACCGTCGCGCAGCTGCTGCTCGCGATCGCGCCGCTGATCACCGTGGGCGTCCAGCTGGTCGCCGAGGTGTTTAAGGCGCTTGCCCCGATCCTGCCCGTGATCGTCGGCGCGCTGCTGCGGGTGACCGCGGTGGTCGGGCAGCTGCTCGCGGCGTTCGCCCCGCTGATCACGGCGCTGCTGGCGCAGTTCACCCCGATCCTGCGCTCGCTGATCCCGATCGTCACCCAGATCGCGGCCTTGCTGGCCGGCGACCTGGGCAAGATCCTGCCGCAGCTGGTGACCGATTTCGCCGGCATCTTCACCGCGATCGCCCCACTGCTGCCGCAGCTGGCGAACGTCGCCGGCTTGGTGCTGCAGCTCGGCGGCCAGCTGCTCGGCGACCTGCTGCCCCCACTGAGCCAGTTGATCCAGGCCGGGCTGCAGCTGTTCACCGCCATCGCCCCGATCCTGCCGGCCATCGCGCAGCTCGCGGTGCTGCTGCTCGCGCACCTGCTGCCGCCGCTGATCAGCCTGCTCGACCTGATCATCAAAGTCGGTGGGGCGATCATCGGCGTCCTGGCCAAGGCCCTGGGCACAGGGATCAAGTGGATCGCGGACATCGTCAAGGCAATCGCCGGCCTGGTCGGCTGGTTCTCCACCGTGTTCGACTGGATCGGCAAGGTCGCCGGCAAGATCGGCTCCGCGTTCGGGGCCATCGCAGGGGTCGTATCCAGCGCTTTCTCCGGCCTGGTCGGCATCATCAAGACGCCGATCAACGGCGTGATCGGCTTGGTGAACACGGCGATCAGGGCCCTGGACAAAATCCACGTGTCGATCCCGTCCTGGGTGCCCGGTGTCGGCGGCAAGGGTTTCGGCATCGACATCCCGACGATCCCCTCGCTCGCGGCCGGCGGCGTGGTCGAGCCGACGCCCGGCGGCACGGTGGTGCGCGTCGCGGAGGCCGGCGTGCGGGAGATCGTTTCCCCGCAGTCGCTGCTGGAGCAGAGCTTCCGGGACGTGCTCGGCGAGGGCGTGTGGAGCGGCCTGGCGGCCGCGGCCTCCCGCCCGGCGCTGAACATCGAGAACTACAACGAGGCCAACCAGAGCCCGCAGCAGGTGGCAGCCGACCTCGCGTTCCTAGTCAAAGCACGGGGGTGAGCGGTGGCCGGTGCGCTGATCACCAGCGATTTCCAGATCCAGCTAGGCCCGGACTCGGGCGGGCTGCTGCTCGGCGCCGGCACGCCGTATGACGTGATCGAGCTGGACGGCTGGGACGACCTGCCGCCGCTGTCCCTGACCGACGTGCAGCGGCCGAACCAGGCCGGCGCGTGGGCCGGGCCGATGTACCCGCAGGAACGCGTCATCACCCTGACGCTCGGCGTATCCGGGACCGTCAACGGCATCGGGACGACTAGCCAGGCGCAGTACGACGCGAACCTGTCAGCGCTGCGCGCGGCTACTAACCCGGCGCAGGACAGCACCACAGAGGTGCCGTTCGTGGTGCAGCTGGCCGGCCGCCAGCGGCAGGCGAACGTGCGGTGTCAGCAGCGCGCCGCACCGATCACGCAGGGCTACCTGTCGCCGGGCCTGGACCGGGTCACGCTGCAACTGGTCGCCAGCGACCCGCGCCGCTACGGCTCGACGGTGCAGAACGCGTCCTGCGGCCTGGCGGTGAGCGGAGGAGGGCTGACCTACCCGATTACGTACCCGATCGTGTGGGGCGCCTCCGGCGGCGGCTCGCTCACCGTCGACAACCAGGGCGACACCTCGACCCCGGTGCAGCTGGTCATCGCCGGGCCGGGCACGAACCCGGCGGTCACCCGGCAGGACACCGGGCAGGTGCTACAGGCCGACGTCGTGCTCGGCGCCGCCGACCAGCTGGCGATCGACCCGCTCGAAGGCACCGTCTCGCTCAACGGCACACCGATCTACGGCGTCCTGGACCCGTCCTCGGCGCCGCCCGAGGCGTTCCTGCTGCCCAGCGGCATGACCACGCTCGGGCTGCGCGCCACCGGCACCGGCACGACCCTGACCGCCACCTGGCAATCCGCCTACCTGTAGACGAGAGGGGAACCGCCGTGGCGATCCGCGTCGGATGGCTGCCCACCGGCACCCAGAGCGCTGAAGACACCCGGCAGGCCGTCCTGGCAATGATGACCCAGGCAGGCCTGAACGTCGCGAGAACCGGCTACGTCCCCGGCTCCGGGGGCGCGCAGCCGTTCGCCCTGGCCTCCACCGGGTCCCTGTCCTGCTCGGTCGGCTCCGGTCAGGCGATCGTGACGCCCGGCGCGACCGGCACGCAGGGCTCGTACCCGGTCACCATCGACTCGACCGGCAGCGGCCTGCCGACCGTCACCTTCGCCGCCGGCGGATCGCTGGCCCGTACCGACGTGATCTACCTGCGGGTGCAGGACACCGCCGAAGACGGCTCCGGCATCACGGCCGGCACGGTCGGCGTGACACAGGGAGCCAACGGCGGCGGCGTGCCCACTACGCCCGGCGGATCGCTCGCCCTGTGGCAGGTGCCCGTCCCGGCCTCGGCCACCTCGATCAACTTCGCGACGGCGACGTTCGTCGCGCACGCCACGGTTGCGCTCGGTGGCGTCGTGCCGGCCGAGGACTCGTCCGCGCCCGGCTCGCCGTACAAGGGGCAGGTGCGCACCCGCAAGGATCTCCCGTTCACCGCCCCGGGCTGGCTGGAGGGCTACGACGGCGCCGCGTGGCAGTCCGCGATCCCCGCCTCGATGCCGCGCGGCATCATGAACGCTCCCAAGACCGCGACCGCCAACAGCGGCGCCGTCAGCACGCCCGAGGCCATCGACGGGCCGCTGGGGACGTATCAGTTCACCGCGGTGGCCGGGCGCCGCTACCGCGTCGTGGTTACCGGGCTGATCGCCAACGGCACCGCCGGGGACGTGTACTCGATCCGGGTACGCGACTCCGGCAATAACACGACCCCGACGAACACCTCGACACTGATCGCCGAGGCCACGTTCAACGCCCAGCAGTCCGGCATCGCCGGCCGCGTGCAGATCCCGCTGGGGGATACCTTCATCGCGGCCAGCTCGGGCACGCACACCCTCGGAGTTTTCC
>JBOHCW010000483.1:0-3381 GCA_050725375.1 Actinocrinis sp.
ACTGACGTGCCATCAGCGCCGGACGCATCAACGCGAGCGCTTCCGCGCCGCGCTGTGCCTCACGCATCAGCGAGTCCTTATCCATACTCACCTTGAGCACGTGATGCGTACGCACCCCGCTGTTGTCCAAGGCGGCCGTGACCGCGCACACCGCGGCCCCCGAGCCGCTGGCGATGTAACCCAGACTCATATTGCGTGTCGTGCGCCCGGATGCGTCCAGGATGCGCGTGTACAGGCGGCACAGCGTGGGCTCGCCGATTTCGTGCACCAGCGACTCGATGTCTGGATCCAGCTCGTCGTACGTCACGGCGATCGGCGCGACCGCGCCGGTGTCCAGCAGGTGGTTGTGGATCTGCGTGGCCACCGCCGTCGGACTGGTCTCGCGCGCGTCCACGCTGAACTCGTACCGGCGCAGCACCCGGTGCGCGCCGTTGCGCCGCGCCTGGTCGAACAGGTCCGGCTGCTCCGCGTCGCCGCCGCTGACCGCGAGGATGAACGCGGCGGCGAACTTCTCGCGCGCGGCCCGGATCACCTCCAGGCCGGCCCCGGCGTCGGCCGGCAGGTCCACCACGACCAGGTCGTACGCGGCGCCCGGCACGTCGAACAGCTCGCGCACGTTCTGCGGGCCGGTCGCGGTCGTCCACGACACGATCCAGCCCAGCTTGCCGAACGGGTGCCGCAGCCGCTGCGGGACGGCGGCGAGGTCGTCCTCGTCCTCGTCGTACAGCAGCGCCTGGATCGAGTCCACGGTCAAGCTCCTTGCCACGGTCGCAGCGCGATGACCGACTCGAAGGTCCAGCCGTCCCGCGCGGTCGCGGACGGCGGTGCGGCTTGGGCGAACGCCCGGCCGGTCAGCCAGCCGCCGTACGGTTTCAGGGCGCGCGCGACCGCCGTCAGCGAACGGCCCGGCGCCGCGTCCGGCAGCGCACCGTCGCTGCGCAGCACGAGCTGGACCGCGTCCGCGCCCGGCCGGCGCAGGCTGAACTCCAAGCGCGGCGCGGCTCGTGCGTTGTCGAGCACGTGCCCGACCGCCTCGCCGAGCAGGTCGCGCGGACAGAACACCGGCACGTCCAGGTCGCCCGCCAGTTTCGTCGCGTCGTTCAGCCCGCGCGCCGCGATCTCTATAGCCACGACCTCGCCGACTGACACCGGCGCCGAACGCACTAGATCGACCAGCTGCGCGGGCGTCTTCGCGTAAGGGCGCTGCGTCGCGAACAAGGCGTGATACCACCAGCTGATCTGGTCCAGCAGCTCACGCCGGGCGGCGCGCCACCGGCTGTCGTCCGGGCTGCGCGGCTCGCGCACTAGCGCGTTCAGCCGCTCCGACAAGGCCGGCAGGCCGGCCGCGTCGGTCGTGGCCAGCTCGGCGAACCGCTGCCTGCTGTGCCGCCCGAGCAGCCCGGCCGCGTGGTCGCCGGCCAGGATCTCGCGCAGCGGCGGCAGGAAGGCCAGCACCCGCTCCTCGACGAGCCGCGCGCATTCGCGCAGGTCGGCCTCGGCCGCGTCGGTCTGCTCACGGGTCGGCTCGGCGATCTGCAGGTCCTCGACGAAGTCGCGCACCCGCAGCAGCCGCGACTCGAACCGGTGCCGCTCGGCCGGCCGGCACCAGCGTTCGGCCAACCGCGCCCACGCCTCGCGCGGGTCGTCGGCGGCCGGCCGAGCCGGGAAGTCGGCGAGAAGGATCAGCTGCCTGACGACGTGCGTGTAATCGGCGGCCAGGCGCGGGTCGCCGGTGTCCGGATAGCCGGCTTCGAGCGCGTCACGGCAACGTGCCAGCGCACTGCGCAGCGCCGCGCGGTCGACCGTCGCGCCCCGTCGCGCGCGGTTCGCCAGCCGGTACGCCTCCAGGCACAGCTGGTCGATCACGACCGGCTCATCCGCGCACAGCTCGACCAACGCCGGCAGCAGCTCGACGAACCGGTCCGGTGCGGCCGTGGCCAGCACGATCACCGCCTGCGCGCGCAGCCACGGCGACTCGGGCGCCGGATTGTCCAGCTCGTCCAGGCAGCAGCGCGCCAAGTACTCGCGCGCGGCGGCATATTGCAGCGGCGGCAGGTCAAGCCAGCCCTGCTCGGCCGCGAGCAGACGGGTAAGGCCGCGCCGTCCCCAAGAAGCGTCCGGCGGCGGCTGAACCTGCGCGAGCTGACTGAGGCGGTCGACGACCTCCTGACGCGCGCTCGTCTCGTGCAGCGCACGAAGCAACAGGCTGCGCCAGCGCAGGTAATCGGTCGCGTCGTCGCCGAGCAGCGGCACGCCGAACACGTCCTCGGACGTGTTCTCGAACAACTCGTCGCGGCGGCGCGGGCGTAGCTGCGCGTGCAGCCGGTCCGCGTGGCGGCGCACGCGATCGGGGGCGCCGGCGAAGCCCTCGTACCGCCGGCGCGTGACACAGAGCTCGCATTCGTCCGAGCCGACGCAGGCCGCGCTCGACGCGCTGAGGTACTGCACCGAGATCGGCACGTCCGCGCGTCTGCCGTCGAGTGCGCCCGCGGCCTCGGCCGACACCGCGCTGACCGAGCCGAGCATCCCGCGGTCGAACTCGGGCAGCAGATCCAGCAGCACGACCGCGACGACGCGCTCGGCGCCGAGCTTGACCGCGTTGAGGATCATCCGGCGCAGCGTCGTGCCGGTCCGCGCCGCGTAGTCGATGACGACGACGGTGCGTGGCCTCGGCGTGCGCTCGGGCGTGGCGAGAGCGGTGAGCCAGGGTGTGTCGCCACCGGGGTGCTGGAACGCCAGCGGCGTTTCGACGTGGTGGCCGGACGCGTTCAGCCGCGACCAGGCCGCGTGCGCGAGGCGGCCGGCGTTGTCCCGCGCGTCGCCGGGATGCCACAGCTGGAGCGCGTCGTGGTCGTGAGCCGGATCGGCGTGATGGTGCACGCGCGCGAGGCCGCGCTGGATCGCCTCGGCGAGCGCGTCGGTGACGCGTGCGCGCGCGCCCTCGCGGCGGAACAGGCGATCCACGTCGATCGCGGCGCTCGCGTGCACCCGGCGTGCGTACTCGATGTGCCCGAGCCGCAGCGCGCCGGACGGGGAGTCCGGCTGCGGCTCGCACCAATACAGCAGTTCCTCTTCACTGACCGGCAGCCGCACCGGCGGGCGCGGCGCGGCCGGGCGCAGCGTGAGCGGGTCGATGTCGGCGATCGCGGGCCGGCTGCGTGCCTTCTGGCCGGTCGTGCGCTCGGTCAGGGTCGTGCGCTCGGCCGGCATGGTCCGTTCGACGTAGCCCGGCGGCTTCGCGGAACCCGGACATGCCGTGTCGCACCGCTCGGCCGGCAGGTCGGCCTCGGCGAGTGCGACCACCGGGATCTCTCGGTTCAGGACCCTGATCGGCCCGCGCCCGGCACGGGCGTCCACGACGCAGGCGACCACGGCGGGCTC
>JBOHCW010000484.1:0-2171 GCA_050725375.1 Actinocrinis sp.
GCCGACCTGGACCTGGCCGCCGACGCCGCGGTCTCGGCCGGATTCGGTGCGGCCGGCGAGCGCTGCATGGCGATCTCGGTGGTCGTCGCGGTCGACCCGGTCGGCGACGCGCTGGTCGCGAGGATCACCGACCGGATGGGCAGGCTGCGGGTCGGCCCCGGCTGCGCGCCCGGCGCGGAGATGGGCCCGCTGGTCACCGGCGCGCACCGGGACAAGGTGGTCTCGTACCTGGACGCGGGCGCCGCCGCCGGGGCCACCCTGGTCGTGGACGGCCGCGGGCACCCGGTCGACTCGGCCGAGCAGACCGGCGTGGACACCGGCGGCGGCTTCTGGGTCGGCCCGACCCTGTTCGACCACGTGACCAGCGCGATGTCGCTCTACACCGACGAGATCTTCGGTCCGGTGCTCTCCGTCGTGCGCGCCAAGAGCTACGGGCAGGCGCTGGAACTGGTCAACGCCAATCCGTACGGCAACGGCACCGCGATCTTCACCAACGACGGCGGCGCGGCGGCGCGGTTCCGCAACGAGGTCGAGGTCGGCATGGTCGGGGTCAACGTGCCGATCCCGGTGCCGGTCGCCTACTTCTCCTTCGGCGGCTGGAAGGCGTCGCTGTTCGGCGACTCGCACGCGTACGGGCCGCAGGGCGTGCACTTCTACACGCGCACCAAGGCGGTCACCCAGCGCTGGCCCGATCCGTCACACGGCGGAGTGAACCTGGGCTTCCCGCAGAACGTGTAAACCCTCTGCGCGAGGTCGGATCAGGGCATGGACGAGGTTCCGTCCGGTCCCTGATCGCGTGTGGACGGCCTTCCGGCTCGCCCCCGGAAGGCCGTTCGCGTGCGCGGACACTATCTGCCGACCGGCTCGGCCGGGAGCGCGAGGCGCCGGGCCAGCAGGTACAGGCCGATCAGCGCCGCGCCGCACCAGCACAGCGAGCCGCCGAGGTCGGAGAGCCAGTGGAAGTCCGACCACAGCAGGCCGAACATGGTCAGCAGCACGAACAGCACCGCGACCGCCGAGATCAGCCTTCTGCCGGTCCTCGCGCGCGGGGTGTCGACCGCCGCCGGGACGGCGAACAGGACCACCAGCATCGCGCTCGTGCCGTAGCAGAGCATCGCGTCGGCGGTGTGGCCGGACGGGAAGAAGCCGAACGCCGCGTCGCCGAGCGCGCTCGCGCCGGGGCCGGGGCGGCCGATCCAGATCTTGAGCGGGATCACGGTCGCCAGCGCGGCCAGCGCCGCGGCGGTGACCACGACCGGCCGCCACGAGCGCACCCGCCGCACGACGAGCGCCGTGACCGCGACCAGGACGATCGGCGAGACCTCCTGGTTGCCCAGGTCCGCCATCGCGCGCGCCGGGTGGAAGAACCAGTGCGCGGAGGCCGACCAGCCCAGGAACCGGTCGCGCACCCGGACGTCGAAGTGCGTGACCGGGCCGTGCGACTCGACCTGCCACAGCAGCAGGCCGAATCCGGCGAGCAGCACGAGGACCGCCGCGATCCACCACCGGACGGGCACGCGCGCGGCGTCCGGCGCTGTCTCAGGGCTCGTCGATATGGCGGCTTCGGCCTTGGTGCCCGCCGCCGCGTCTGGTTCGATTCCCCGGATCATCTCTTCGAGGGTACTGGCCGCGCGGCCCACGTGTACGCGCCCGCCGGAACGCGGCCGAACACACGTGCGGCGCCCGTCCGGGGTCGTGGACGGGCGCCGCACGGGCGTCCTCGGGCCGCACTCCCGAGGACCAGACAGTCAGCTCATGGCGTCGAAGGCCTGCTCGATCACGTCCAGGCCCTCGTTCAGCAGGTCCTCGCCGATGACCAGCGGGGGCAGGAACCGCAGGACATTACCGTACGTCCCGCAGGTGAGCACCACCACCCCGGCGGCGTGGCAGAAGGCCGCCGCCCTGGCCGCGGCCTCGGGCGCGGGCTCCAGGCCGCCCGGCTTCACCAGTTCGACCGCGATCATGGCGCCGCGTCCGCGCACCTCGGCGATCCGCGGGTGGCGCTCGGCCAGCGCGCGCAGCCGGGTGGTCATGATCTCGCCGAGTTTGCGCGCCCGGCCGGACAGGTCCTCGGCCCGCATCGTGTCGATCGCGCCCAGCGCGGCGGCGCAGGCCACCGGGTTGCCGCCGTAGGTGCCGCCGAGGCCGCCGGCGTGCGCGGCGTCCATGAT
>JBOHCW010000485.1:0-4775 GCA_050725375.1 Actinocrinis sp.
TCGGCCTCGGTACGGCCGACCCAGGTGGCGCCCTCGACCGACTTGCCGGGCTCCAGGTCCTTGTAGACCTCGAAGAAGTGCTGGATCTCCAGGCGGTCGAACTCGGGCACGTGGTGGATGTCGCGGATGTGCTCCACCCGGGGGTCGTTGGCCGGGACGCACAGGACCTTGTCGTCGCCGCCCTTCTCGTCCGTCATCCGGAACATGCCGATCGTGCGGCACAGGATGAGGCAGCCGGGGAAGGTCGGCTCTTCGAGCAGCACCAGCGCGTCGAGCGGGTCGCCGTCCTCGCCGAGGGTGTCCTCGATATAGCCGTAGTCGGCGGGGTAGCGGGTCGAGGTGAACAGCATCCGGTCGAGCCTTATCCGGCCGGTCTTGTGGTCGACCTCGTACTTGTTCCGCTGGCCTTTCGGAATCTCGATCAGGACGTCGAACTCCATCGTTCCTCCATGGCGATGCCCGTCGGGCCGTGGCCACCGCCCGGGGACCGGTGCGCGGCGGCGGCCGTGGGTGCCCGCGGATGTGGCGGACGGCTGTCTCCGGGTAGGCCGCGGGACACCCGGGCTTACCGGACTAGTGTCCCGCATGTCGAAGGGTCCGCGAGACAGGCTGACCGGTGAGTGATCAACGCAACATCGGCCGAGCTCACGGGGGCGGCACGGCGTCTCGCGGTGGCTCGCGGCACGCGTGGGCGGACCACGGCGACCGGCGCATTCGGCCGGATCGACGAGCTAATCGAGCCCGCGCGGCGCTTCAGATGCGCCGCCGCGGGATACGTTGAAAGTGTGGCGAGTGACGAACTGATCGACTGGGCGGTGGCTGAGGCGACCGCGCGCCGGCTGCTGCGCCCGGGGCCCGCGGTCAGCGCGCGCCAGGCCCGCGCCGCCGTGGCCGAACTGCGGCACAGCGCCGAGGCGGCGCAGGGGCACGTGCGGGCCTTCGCGAAGCTCGACGCGGCGCACGACCGGTCGCCGGTCCTGGTCGTCGGGCGCGACGGCTGGGTAAACGCGAACCTCGACGCGGTCCAGGAGCTGTCGGCGCCGCTGGCCGAGAAGGTCCTGCAGTGGCGCGAGGGCGTCATCCCCAGCGGACTGCGGTCGGCCACCGGCGTCGCCGGGGCGAAGCTGACCGGGCTCGAACTCGGGTCGATGCTCGCCTACCTGTCGCACCGGGTGCTCGGCCAGTTCGATCCCTTCGGCGGCAGCGCCTCGGAGACCGGCGCGGGCCGGCTGCTGCTCGTCGCGCCCAACATCGTGCACGTCGAACGTGAGCTGGGCGTCGATCCGACCGACTTCCGCCTTTGGGTGTGCCTGCACGAGGAGACGCACCGAGTGCAGTTCGGCGCGGTGCCCTGGCTGCGTGAACACATCCTTGGCGAGATTGGAACGCTCATCGCCGAGCTCGAAGTCGAGCCGGCCGTGTTCGCCGATCGCGTGCGTGCGGCGGTGCGTAGTGTCGTAGGGTCCGCGGCGTCGCCGTCCACCCGACACGCCGATTTACCGGCCGAACGAGTGGGTGAGGCCGCCGCCCCCGTGCCTCCGAACAACGGGCTGTCGTTGATAGACATGGTGCGCACCCCCGCGCAGCGCGCCGTGATCGAGCGGTTGACCGCCGTCATGACGTTGCTGGAGGGGCACGCCACCTATGTGATGGACGGGGTCGGCCCACTGGTCGTGCCGTCGGTCGCGGAGATCAGCCGGGAGTTCGGCCGACGCCGGTCGAGGTCCCGGCTGCGGCCAGAGGCGCTGCTGCGCAAGGTGCTCGGGCTCGACGCCAAGATGCGGCAGTACCGTGACGGGGAGCGCTTCGTGCGCAGCGTCGTGGAAGAAGCCGGCATCGACGGGTTCAACCGCGTGTGGACCTCGCCGAACACCCTCCCGACCCAGGCGGAGATCAGCGATCCGTCCGCCTGGATCCGGCGTGTCCCGCTGCGCCGCGGCTGAGCTCTCAGACGCGGCCGCCCGGGCCGTCGGCCGACTGTTGAGGAGTGGTCAGCGATGGGACCGGTGCCCGAGGTAGCGGCGATACGCCTGGCGGTGCGCGGCGTGCTGGGCGACCACCGGCCGGGTGAGCTGGTGCTGGTGGCCTGTTCGGGGGGCGCGGACTCGCTCGCGCTGGCCTGCGCGGCGGCCTTCGTCGCGCCCCGGCTGGGGCTGCGCTGCGGCGCGGTGACGGTGGATCACAATCTGCAGGAGGGTTCGGACGAGCGGGCGGCGCACGTCGTCAGGCTGCTGCGGCAGCGGGGGCTCGATCCGGTCGAGTCGGTCAGCGTCGTGGTCGGCGCGGCCGGCGGGCCGGAGGCCGCCGCGCGCGCGGCCCGGTATCGGGCGCTGGACCAGGCGGCGGCCCGCCTGGGTGCCCGCTCGGTGCTGCTGGGGCACACCAGGGACGACCAGGCCGAGACGGTGCTGCTTGGCCTGGCCCGCGGCTCCGGTGCGCGCTCCCTGGCCGGGATGCCGACGCGGTTCGGGCCGGACGGCCGGTACCGTCGCCCGTTCCTGGACCTTGCCCGCACGGTGACGGAGGCGGCGTGCGGCGCGGAGGGGCTCGTGCCATGGCAGGACCCGCACAACGCCGACCCCTCTTATACGCGTTCGCGCATCCGTCACCAGTTGCTGCCCACGATCCGCGACACCCTCGGGCCGGGTATGCCTGAGGCGCTGGCTCGTACGGCACGGATGCTGCGTGAAGACACTGAGGCGCTCGATCATTGGGCGGCGCGGGAGCTTGAGGAGTGCCGTCACGCCAAGGGCGGTCTGGACGCCGTGCGTCTCGCCGCGCTGCCGACTGCCGTGCGCCGCAGGGTGATACGGCTCGCCGCGCTCGGTTCGGGCGCTCCGGCGGGCACGCTGGCGGCTGTACACATCGAGGCCGTGGACGCACTGGTCACCGATTGGCGTGGGCAAGGTCCACTTCACCTCCCCGGGCCGCTGGTCGTGCATAGGGCGGATGGCAGACTGGCCTTCGGCGAGCAGACCCTGGGCGGATCGGGGACGGCGTCGGCGCGCGCTGCGAAACGGCGTGCGGCGACTCCGGTGTAACCCGGCCGGTCGACTCGTTCCGTCAGCCCGCCGCAGCCCACGGCCTCGTACGACACAAGGAGACGTCCCGGTGGACGAGAAGGACATGGGTTCCGACCTGGAGCGGGTGCTGCTCGACGAGAGCGAGCTGGCGGAGGGGGTCGTCCGCCTGGCCGCCGAGGTCGACGCGGACTACGCGGGGCGTGAACTGCTGCTGGTCGGCGTGCTCAAGGGCGCGGTCATGATCATGGCCGATCTGTCCCGGGCGCTGCACCGCCCGGCGACCATGGACTGGATGGCGATCTCGTCGTACGGCGCGGGTACGAAGTCGTCCGGCGTCGTGCGTATCCTCAAGGACCTCGACACGGACATCGAGGGCAGGCACGTGCTGGTGGTCGAGGACATCATCGACTCCGGCCTGACCCTGTCCTGGCTGCTGTCCAACCTGCGCTCGCGCAACCCCGCCTCGCTGGAGGTGTGCGCCCTGCTGCGCAAGCCGGACGCGGCGAAGGTGAAGATCGACGTCAAGTACGTCGGCTTCGACATCCCGAACGACTTCGTCGTCGGATACGGGCTGGACTACGCGGAGCGGTACCGGAATCTTCCGTTCATCGGCACGCTGGCGCCTCACGTCTACTCGTGAGGTCCGGCGTTCCGATGAACCATGGACGCTGTATCGGAACGCTGGCGCCTCACGTCTACTCGTGAGGTCCAGCCCGTGGCCTCTCGCGTCACATTCGTTCCGCGATCATGGGCTTGTGCGGGGCTGGTGCGGCGCTGAACCACCGCCGCGAGATCGTCACACCAGCCCCATCCGGGCACTCCGGACGTCGATCGGAGTACTGGGGACGGAACTCGGGAACGCACGCACCGCGTAGGATCGTTGGCACAGTGTTGGCCGCCTCACTGTCGGGCGCCCGTTACGTTCGGCCTGTGCCGTTCGAGGGCGGGACCTCCCACGGCGGGCGGCTGCGTGCAAGCGCAGTGAAAAGCAGCACCCACCAGGGACGAGCCGGCAGAAGGGACGGGGCTGGAAGCCCCGGACGATGGACGTGAAGCGTATTTTCCGTGGCCCAGCGATCTGGGTCGTGCTGGCCGTGCTCGCCGTACTGGCCGTGATGAACATCGTGGGCTCCGGCGGCGGCGCCACCTCGGTGGACACCTCGAAGATCATCTCCGAGATCACGGCGGGCCAGGTTCAGTCGGCGCAGGTCACCACCGGGTCGAGCCAGTCGGTCCAGGTGACCCTCAACGACTCGGCCCACACCAAGCAGATCGCCACCTACCTCAACGACTTCCAGGGTGCGAGCATCACCGACACCCTGAACAAGGCCGTCTCGGACGGCAAGCTGAGCGGCGGCTACAACGTCGTGCAGTCCAAGCAGCCGTGGATCATCTCGGTGCTGGTGACCCTGCTGCCGTTCGTGCTGCTCGTCGTGGTCTTCCTGTTCCTGATGAACCAGATGCAGGGCGGCGGCTCGCGGGTCATGAACTTCGGCAAGTCCCGGGCGAAGATGCTCACCAAGGACACGCCGAAGACGACCTTCGCCGACGTGGCCGGCGTGGACGAGGCCATCGAGGAGCTCCAGGAGATCAAGGACTTCCTGGAGTCCCCGGCCAAGTTCCAGGCGATCGGCGCCAAGATCCCCAAGGGCGTGCTGCTCTACGGATCGCCCGGTACCGGTAAGACGCTGCTGGCGCGTGCGGTCGCGGGCGAGGCGGGCGTGCCGTTCTTCTCGATCTCCGGCTCGGACT
>JBOHCW010000486.1:0-2511 GCA_050725375.1 Actinocrinis sp.
GCGTCAACGCGTCCAACGCCCGCAGCTTCCTCGACGCCGGCGCGCTCGCGGTCGGCGCGGGCACGGACGTGGTCCAGCCGGCACTCGTCGAGGCGGGCGACCACGCCGCCATCGCCGAGCGCGCGAAGACCTTTGTCCAGGCGCTCGCTGCATAGCCGGTGCCTCATCGGCGACCAGCGCACGGCCGACTGGCCGACACCCCCGGTCAAGGCGCGGTCAGGACCTGTTCAAGACAGCCCTCGACTACTTAAGTCGAGCCGTTTCGCGTACGCATTTCCCGTACCGTAAGCAGCACTGTCAGCACGGTCTGCAACTTAAGTGGTGCCTGGCGTACGTACGGATCATTGCGCGGGTAGGGCTTCCGACATAACCGAACCGACATGGACTGTCGACTGGGGAGGGCCGGATGACGGCTGTGATGTGGATCTTCTCGGTGCTGTTGATCGCCGAGTTCGTGATGGCGCCGATCAACCTGTGGACCGGCCGCACGATGCAGAACTTCACCAACTTCACCGGGCTGGACCCGAGCATCGCCCGAACCGTCTTCGCCCCGGTGAAGCTGGCCGGCGCGCTGCTGATCGCGATCGGGCTCGCCGTGCACCCCCTCGGCGTGGCCGGCGCGGTGATCATCGCCGTGGTCTGCGCCGTCTACGTCATCCTTCTGGCCGCGCCGGGGCGCCGCGACCCGGCGGGACTGGGCTTCTTCGCCGTAGGTTTGATCATGGCCGTGGTGCTAGCGATGGTCCAGGCCGGACGCTGACGGGGCGTCATCGGGGTCGCTCGGCACGCGCCGCGCCGCCGCGATGCGGCCCCGGCCGCGGTGCGCTGATCATGGGTCAGGCGCGCCCGGCCGCCGTCACTGTGTGAACGGCGGCGGGCGCGTCACGTTACGACTCGGCACACATTTCCGGCCGGGCCCTTGCCAAGCAGCGTCGGCAACCGTGCCATGCGAGAGGGACACCCCGAACCCGGGGCGTCCCACTCTGTGCCCGTCGGAAGGAGTACGACCTTGCGATACACCCCTGCGCACAGAATGATCCCCGCGCTCGGAACCGGCGCCGCGGCGCTGCTCGTCGCGCTCGCCCAGACCACCTCAGCCGCCGCGACGACAGCGGCCGACACGGCGTCGGCCCGCCTCGCCACAACCCATGCCACGACCGGCGCCGGAACCGTCAAACCGATCCCGGCCTCGGCCGGCCACATCGACGCCCGGACGCTGACCAGCCCGCTGCCCACCTCGCAGTGCGTGACGCAGTTGGGCATCCACTGCTACTCGCCCGTCCAGTACCGCGTCGCCTACGACCTGAACAACGTCTACCGGGACGGCATCACCGGCGCGGGCCGCACGATCGTGATCGTCGACTCGTTCGGCTCGCCGACGATCCAGCACGACCTGAACACCTTCGACGCGCAGTGGGGCCTGCCCGACACCACGGTGCACGTGGTCCAGGCCGGCACCATCCCGCCGTTCGACCCGGCGAACTCGGACATGACCGGCTGGGCCGGGGAGACCTCGCTGGACGTCGAGTACGCGCACGCGATGGCGCCCGGCGCCCGGATCGTGCTGGTCGAGACGCCGGTCGCCGAGACTGAGGGCGTCACCGGCTTCCCGGAGATGATGAGCGCCGAGAGGGCGCTGATCGACGCGGGCGTGGGCGACGTGATCACCCAGAGCTTCGGCGCGACCGAGAACACCTTCCCCGGCTTCAGCCAGGGCGACTTCAGCAGCCTGCTTAACCTGCGATACGCGTTCAAGGCGGCCGCGGCGCACCACGTGACCGTGCTGGCGTCCTCGGGCGACGACGGCGCGACCAACGCGATGCTGGACGGCAGCACGCTCTACACGACGCCGGTCAACTCGTGGCCGTCCTCCGACCCGCTGGTCACCTCGATCGGCGGCACCCAGCTGACCCTGGACAACGCGGGCAACCGCCTGTCCCCGGACGTGGTGTGGAACGACGGCTACGGCGCCGGCGGCGGCGGGCTCTCGCAGGTGTTCGGCCGGCCGGACTTCCAGCACGGCGTGCGCAAGGTGGTCGGCGACCACCGCGGCACGCCGGACATCTCGGCCAGCGCCTCGGTTGACGGCGGCGCCTGGGTCTACTTCAGCTACCAGCCGACCCGCGTCGGCTGGCACATCATCGGCGGCACCAGCGAGGCCTCGCCGATCTTCTCCGGCATCGTCGCGCTGGCCGACCAGGCGGCCGGACACCGGCTCGGCAACATCAACGAGGCCCTTTACCGGCTCGGCGGCGGTGGCGGCAGGCATCCAGCCCACAACGGGTTCGTCGACGTGACCAGCGGCGACAACTCGTTCGGCGGGGTGACCGGCTACAGCGCGACACCCGGCTACGACCTGGCCAGCGGCCTGGGCACGTTCGACGCGGCCGGGCTCGTCAGGGCGCTGGCACGCTCCGGATGGTAGGTCCGGGCCGCTCAAGTCCGGGCACTGACAGCAGATAGCCGAGAGCAGAGAGCAGAGACGCGTGCGCGGCGGGAACGATCCGGTTC
>JBOHCW010000487.1:0-2543 GCA_050725375.1 Actinocrinis sp.
CTTCGGCTTCGGCGCCGAGCACTGGGACCAGACCTTCCTGTCCTACGCGAAGGCCAACAAGCTGCCGACGATGCATTTCCCGCACGTGCACAACCTGTTCGCGACGTACCAGATAAAGCGGCGCGACACCGGCGAGTGGGTCAAGATCATCGACCGGGGCCGGATCACCGCGCTGGACCACCCTCGGGTGGTGCGCCTGGCCAGCAGCCTCGGCGGTACGCACCATCTGGAGTACGACTGGATCCCGGCGGTGCCCGGCATCAACTATCCCGGTGATTATCAGACCGATTACGCGCCCGACCCGGCGGCGTGGATCGCCCGTGAACAGACCGGGGAGTTCGACGCGCAGATCGGCGGGGAGCGCGGTCGTGTCTGACGCTCCGTACTATCTGCCGACCGGCGACGAGGTCGAGCTGTTCCAGGCGGCTTACGAGCAACGCATCCCGGTGTTGCTCAAGGGGCCGACCGGTTGTGGCAAGACCCGCTTCGTCGAGCACATGGCCTGGCGGGTCGCCCGGGAGCGCGGCGTGGCGGGCTCGGGTGTGGTGACGGTGACCTGTCACGACGACATGACCGCGGCCGATCTGGTGGGCAGGTATCTGCTCGCCGCGGACGGCACCAACTGGCTGGACGGCCCGTTGACGCGCGCGGTGCGCGAGGGCGCGATCTGCTATCTCGACGAGGTGGTCGAGGCGCGCAAGGACACCACGGTGATCCTGCACTCGCTGACCGACCATCGCAGGTCTCTGCCGATCGAGCGGCTTGGCTCGACGGTGGATGCGCACCCGGACTTCCTACTGGTGGTGTCCTACAACCCGGGGTACCAGGCCACGGCGAAGGACCTGAAGCCGAGCACCCGTCAGCGGTTCATGGCCATCGAGTTCGATTATCCCGGCGCCGGGGCGGAGGCCGAGATCATCGAGCACGAGGCGCGGGTCGAGGCGGACACCGCGCGTTCGCTCGCGTTCCTCGGTCACCAGTTGCGGCACCTGGACGAGGCGGACATCATCGACGGCCCGAGCACCCGCCTGCTCGTGTACGTCGGCGCCCTGATCCGCCAGGGCGTCGCGCCGCTGCGCGCGTGCGAGGTCGCGCTGGTCCAGGCGGTCAGCGACGACCGCGACGTCCAGGACGCGGTGCGCCGGGTAGCGCGGGCCGTGTTCGCGGAATGAGCGGCGGGTACGACCACGACGGGCACGGCCACAGTGACGAACACAGCCACGGACACGGCCATGAACACAGCCACACGCGCCAGGGCGTCCGCGACCACAGCCACGGGCCGCGCCGTCCCGCGTTCGAGGCGGATCAGCACGCGCTGACGCTGTACTACCGCGCGCTGTGCGGCCGACAGTGCGAGATCGTCGCGTACGACGACGACGCCGACATGTGGCAGCACCCTGATACGATGTCCACGGTCCGGCTGCCCGCGCGGCCCCCGGCCGAGTCCGGCCGCTGGTATCAGGTCGCGATGACGCACCGCGCGCTGCACCACAGCCTCGGCACCTTCCAACTCGACCTGGACAAGCCGGAGCTGTTATTCGCGCGGTTGCGTCCGCGCGCTGATCAGCACAGTGTGAGGTTGCGTCCGCGCGCTGATCAGTACAGCGAGCAGCCCAAGCCGCAGGTCGAACGCGCGAACGTCCCGCCGCTGGAGTCCTTCGCCCGCCTTTTCGGCCGCACCGCGCTCGCCATCGAGGTCTTCGCGCTGATGGAAGACATGCGCGTCGACGTCACGGCGCACCGTCTCTATCCCGGCCTGGCGCCGGCATACCGCGAGGCCTGCCGCATCGCGCTCGCCGACCGGCCGGAGCTGACCCTGCTGCCGCCGCGTTCGGCCGTCGCCGAAGCCCTCGTGCAGTTCACCCTCGGAGCGAAGACCGTGACGGCGCCGGACGCGCTGCGCACGCCGCTGGCCCGCGTCGTGTCCGCCGCCCGCCGGATGGCCGACCCGCGCGCGACCGTCGAATCCGCCGCCGAGGCCGCGATCCGCGTGTACGGCGTGCTGGTCGGCCTGCCGAACGTCGGCGGCCACCGCGCCGTGCGCCCGATCGCCTTCGACGAGCTGGCCGCGGACATCGACGTGTCAACAGCCGGATTCGAGATCGAGGCGTTCCGCGAGGAGCTGAGGCTCGAAGGCGACGACGTACTCGACGTGCGCTTTACGCCGGTGCGCTTCCGTGACTCGCCCGGCCCGCGTTACCTCGGCGCGCAGGCCTCAGGCATGCCGCTGCAAGAGGCCATCCTGCGCATGACGCCGGACGACGCAGACGAGATGGGCGAGGCCGGCGACCCGGACGCCGACGGCTTCGCCGAGAAGTCGCTGCAAGCCGAGCGCGGCGGCGTCGACGTCACCGCGCCGCAGCGTCCTGAGTCGCCGCCCGAGCCGTTGCCACACGACCACGGTCCGGATCTCGACAGCGACCACGAGCACGTCGAAGGTCGCATGCGCGCGGCGGGCCGTGACGAGTTCGTGTACCCGGAGTGGGACAACGTCGCGCGCCGGTACCTGCACGACTGGTGCCTGGTGCGCGTCCGTCCGCCAA
>JBOHCW010000488.1:0-7762 GCA_050725375.1 Actinocrinis sp.
GACCTGTCCACCTGAGCGAGACAACCACAACCAGCACGAACGCGCCAACACCGACCGAGCCCAGCCCAGCCGTGTCCGTTTCAAACGGACAGGTGTGAACCTACACGCGCACAAGTCGAATCCAACCGGGCACCCACGCGACAGACCCGACGACGATAACCACGACACCCGCTCGACACGCACGACGGCATCACCAACCACCCACGCCGGCACCCGTCCCGCCGCCGCGCCTTCGAAGCCGACCACCACACGGCGGCAAGGCCAGATCCCTCCCAACCCACATCAGGACTCGATGTCCGTTTCAAACAGACAAGCGACACCATGAATGTAGAGCGACGCGTAAGTCCTCGCGCTCGCCCTCGCCGCAAGCTCAATCAACCAGCTGACCTGTCCACCTGAGCGAGACAACCGCAACCGGCACGATCGCGTCAGCCCCGGCCGAGCCGAGCCCAGCCCACCCGTGTCCGTTTCAAACGGACAGATCCAGACCTGCGCTCCATCACTTCTATCTCTACTGATCACTTCTATCTCTACTGGTGAGCGGAACGGCGGGACCTTAGGCGGCGAAAACCCTAGCTCAAGTGCGGGAATCTCAGGATGGTCGTCGAGCGGTACGCCTCGCCCGGACGCAGCACGGTGGACGGGTAACCGGGCCGGTTCGGCGAGTCGGGGAAGTGCTGGGTTTCCAGCGCTACCGCCGCGCGCGAGCCGTAGTTCTTGCCGGACGTGCCCACCAGGTCGGCGGACAAGCTGTCGGCGGTGTACACCTGGATGCCCGGCTCCGTGGACAGCAGCTCCATGACCCGTCCGCTCGCCGGATCCGACAGCGCGCCGACGCGGCGCGGCTGCGCGGACTCACCGCCGGCGAAGACGAAACAGTGGTCGTATCCGGTGTCCGACTGGTCGAGCGTCGCGCCTTGGGTGAAGTCGAAGGGGGTGCCGGCGACGGGAACCGGCGCCGAGGTCGGGATGAGGTTCACGTCGACCGGAAGGTAGGCCGGCGCGGCGAGGGTGAGTACGTGCTCGTCGATGGAGCCGGTGCCCTCCCCCGCGAGATTGAAGTACGAGTGATTGGTGAGGTTGACGACGGTGGCCGCGTCGGTCGTCGCCTCGTACTCCATGTGCAGCGCGCCGCCGGACAGCACATAACGCATCGTCACTTCAACCCGGCCGGGGAAGCCCTGGTCGCCGTCTTCGCTGGTCAGCGCCAGTTCGACGCCGACGCGGCCCGGCTCGGCGATCGGGCTCGCCGTCCAGATGCGGGCGTGGAAGCCGCCGGAGCCGCCGTGCAGAGTGTTGGGGCGCGGGTCGTCGTTGAGCGGTAGCCGGTACGTGCGGCCGTCCAGTTCGAAGCGGCCGGCGGCGATGCGGTTGGCGTAGCGACCGACGACGCAGCCGAAGTAGGGGCTGCGATGCAGATAGTCGTCGAGCTCTGCGAAGCCGAGCACGACGTTCGCGCTCACGCCGTGGCCACCCGGATCGGGGACGGTGAACGTCTGCAGGATCGCGCCGTAGGTGAGCACCGTCGC
Organism: Actinocrinis sp.; assembly: GCA_050725375.1. GTDB lineage: Bacteria > Actinomycetota > Actinomycetes > Streptomycetales > Catenulisporaceae > Actinocrinis. Next base: position 1,530 of record JBOHCW010000488.1, read on the forward strand.
GGCCAGACCGGTCGCGTCGCCGAAGGTCCAGCGGTCGACTTCGCGTCCGTCGGGCAGAGTGCCGAACGGTTCACGGACAGGGGCGGCGGGCACGGCGGCGGAAGCTTCGGTCACGGGCTGATCTTCTCACGCGGCGTCCTTCGCCCGCGGAGGCGTCCTCGTGCTGGACTCCTTCTCGCGCTGGACTCCTTATGGTGCAGACGTCCTTCTCATGCCGGAGTCCTACCGACAGGCGCCGCGTCCTGCTATCTCATCTGGGCGACTACGAGCACGGGCACGACAGCGTCGACCCGCTCACGGCCGGTTTGCCCGAGCCGAGGAAGAAGATGCCGGGGAACCCGTTCGTCCAGAATCCCTTGCTGGGGTTGCCGCTCAGCGTCGAGTCGCGGATGGCGAGCGTGCCGGTGCGGTCGTTGCTGACGTAGAAGACCGCCCCGCCGCCCTCCCTGGCGGTGTTGTGCTCGATGATCGAGCCGTCGATCGTAACAGTGTACTGATTACCATCGGTGTAGATCGCGCCGCCGCTGCCGCCGCCGGGCGTTCCGCCGCGCGCCGGGTTCGCGCCGACGCCGATCGCCTGGTTGTACGTCATCACGCTGTTGAGCACGACCCACGACACGCCGATGCTGCTCAGCGCGCCGCCGTTGGAGCAGACGCCGCCGAGCCCCGACGCGCCGCCGAAGGTGCTGCTCACGACGTACACCGGCTCGTTCTGCCACTGCGAGAGCGCGCGCACGGCCGCGCCGCCGAGGTCGGGCCCGGTCGAGTCGCAGCGGTTGCCGACGAAGCGCGAGTTGACGATCTTGAGCCGGTCGCCGCGGTCGAAGATGGCGCCGCCCCCGCCGCCGTCGGTGGTCTGACCGGTCGAGTCGCCGTTCTCGAACGTGAGGTTCTGCACCGTCAGCTGCGGATATTCCTGGTTCTGGCAGTGCGAGGTGGTCCAGCCCTGCGCCTGGTCGCAGGTGTCCAGGTACAGGATGCGCCGCGCGCCGCCGCCGCTGAGCGTCACCTTGCCGCCGCCGTCGATCACGATGTGGTCGGACGCCGCGTTGCGGACCTTCGCGGTTGACCGCATGGCGATCACGACCGGGTCGGCGCCGCAGGAGAATGTGATCACGCCGCCTGCCGCGACTGCCGACACCACGGCCGCCGACGTGCAGCTGGCGGACGTGCCGTTGCCGACGACATGCGTCGGGTGCGAGGTGTCAGCGGGCTGGGCGGCGGCGGGGATCGCCGCGTGGCCGTTGGGATTCCCGGCCGACAACGGCGCGGTGTGGACCTTCGGCGACGGCGACGCAGAGCTCTTCGACGGCGACGCGGACGGTGCGGCCGAGGTGGCGGTGGCACTCGGGCTAGGCAGCGTGACTGTTGAGGCGGACGCGCTGGTCACGCCGTTCACGTCGGCGGTGTTCGCGGCCGGGGACGAGGAGCCGCCGCAGCCGGACACCAGTGCGCCGACGATCAGGCAGGCGGCGGCGAGTGCCGAACCGAGATGACGCTGGGTAGCCATCGCGCGATCGTACCCGCGCTGTGCGAACACGCGTGTCGATTGTCGGGAAAACGATGGCGCCAACGGAAAAACGGGGTGCCGCACCCGCCATGTGACAGCTGCGGCACCCCGTGTATGACGCGATTGACGCGATTCGCCTGACTACACGCGCGCCGGCAGCACGGTGAACGCCGTGCAGGACGCGGCGGTCACCGGGCCCGGATTGACCGTGCACACGGTCTCGGCCGCGACGTTCGACGGGTTGAGCACGATGATGTGCAGGTCGTTGCCGTGGACCGACTCGGACACGTCGGTGACGTTGCCCGGGTAGTTGGCCAGGCCGGACAGATCGATCCAGGTTCCCGGGGCGCGGTCGTCGCGGGGGTACGTGCTGCCGGAGCCGGGCGCCTTCGCGATCAGTTCGGTGTGGCCCTGGTACACGGTCGCGATGTCCGGGCTGGCCGGGCCGGTGGCGCCAGTGGCGCCGGTGTCGCCCTTCGGACCCTGCGGACCGGTCGGGCCGACGGGGCCAGCCGGGCCGGTCGCACCAGCCGCACCCGCGTCGCCCTGGGGACCAGCGGGACCAGCAGGACCCTGAGCTCCTGCGGGACCGGCAGCGCCTGCAGGACCGGTCGCACCAGCCGCACCCGTGTCACCCTTGGGACCAGCAGGACCGGTCGCTCCGGTGTCGCCCTTCGCCCCGGTGTCCCCCTTCGCCCCGGCGGGACCCTGAGCGCCAGTCGCACCCGTAGCACCCGTTGCACCCGTTGCACCCGTTGCACCCATCGCCCCGGTAGCGCCCTTCGGCCCCTGCGGGCCGACCGGGCCGCGCGGACCGGTCTTGCCCTGGCACGGGCACTGCTTGTGGTGCTTCTTGTGGTGGCACGGCTTTCCGTGATGCTTCTTGTGGTGCTTCGGCTTGTAGTGGTGCACGACCGCCTTATGCACCGGCGCCGGAGCGACCGGCGGCAGCGGCATGCCGTCCTCGCCAAGCGCCACGCTCTCGTCGATCGCGACGCTGTAACGCGCCGACTGCTGGATCGCCGTCGCGTGAAGCACCTGGCCATGCACTGTCTGCGCGACTGCGGGCGCCGCAAAGGCCACGCCGCTCAGTGCGACGCCCGCCGCCACCGTCAGCCCGCCGATCAACCGGGCCGTACGCGGCACCCGCGACCCGGCCGAATTATCTGAGTTCATGAGCATTGTTCGACTGCCACCCTCTCTGCCGCGCCGGACCACCCGCCCGGCGTCCAGCGACAGCGTGCCCAACAACCACCGAACATGAAACGGTGTCGGCGCACTCTCACTCGCTCGGCGCAGCGACGTACTCCCGCCGAATAGCCCGAATGCGCAACGCCGCAGGAAACCATCGCCACCCCCGCTGACCTGCACTCGACAGCACGCCGATAAGAATGCTGTTGAGCCGTCAACGAGTTGTTGAGTTAGTGTCAGTTTATCCCTGCATATCGATATGCGTGCCCGCACACACCAGACGGCAATGGTGTGCGGGCACGCGATCTATCAGCATTCGGCGAAGCACAGATCAGTGCACTGTTATGTCTCAGCCGTCACGTGCTCGCCGTTCGCGTGAGCACGAAGGCTGATGACGGTCGTGGCCGCCGGTTTCGAGACGCCCATCGCGAAGATGTGCGTCGCGATCGTGTTCTGCGCCGCGCCGGGACTGACGTTCGGCAGCACCACGGCCTGCACAGTCTTGCCCGCCCGCAACGGCACTGCCTCGCAATACATGTTCGCGCGGATGTTCCGCCGGCTGCCACAATGTCGCCATGATCGCCGACCGCCGCTCCCGTGCCGTCGCGTCGCTGCGCGGCCTTGCCGTCGGCGACGCGATCGGCGCGGCCTTCTTCGTCCCCGAAAACCGCGACGCACTCAGGGCACAGACGCTCCCGGCCGGTCCGCTCTGGTGGACCGACGACACCGAGATGGCCTGCTCCGTGTTCGCCGTCCTCGACCGCCGAGGCCACATCGACCAGGACGCCCTCGCCGCGTCCTTCGCCGAGCACCACGACTTCGACCGCGGCTACGGCCCCGGCGTGAACCGCATGCTGCGCTTGATCCGGCAGGAGAACGGCGACTGGCGACAGCTCGCCCGCGAGTCCTGGGACGGCCGCGGCTCGTGGGGCAACGGCGCCGCCATGCGTGTCGCACCCCTTGGCGCCTGGTTCGCCGACGACCTCGACCGGACCGCCGCTGAAGCAGCCGCATCGGCCGAGGTCACCCACACGCATCCGGAAGGCATCGCAGGTGCGGTGGCAGTCGCCGTAGCCGCCGCCCTAGCGGCACAAGAGCCAGGTGCATCAGGCGTCGAATTCCTGCGCGCCGTAGCCGACAGGACGCCAGAAGGCCTGGTGCACGACGGTATCCACAACGCGATCGCACTGTCAGATCTCGACGACCCTCGCAGCGCGTCAGCCTCCCTCGGCAACGGCCGCGAGATCTCCGCGCAGGACACCGTTCCGTTCGCACTGTGGACAGCGTCGAAGTACCTTGACGATTACGTCGGCGGCTTCTGGGCCACCGCGTGCGTCGGCGGCGACATCGACACCAACTGCGCGATCGTCGGCGGCATCATCGCCGCGCGAGTCGGCGCGGCGTCAGTCCCCGACGAGTGGGCGGCCCGCGCCGAACCCCTGCCGGCCTGGGCGAACGCAGAGCTCGACCTCACATAGCCGCACGAGCACGGCAAGTGGACGGCATCAGAGCGCGCGGGACGGGCATTTCAGCTATGCCACCCTGCGCCCGCCCGACGCAGACAAGCCGTCGCGGTCGGCTAACTGCACTCCTGATGGTTACGCGAGTCGCCCGCCTGCGCCGAGCCGGACCCTGCCGCATAACAGTTGCCGCCGGGCGCGCAGCGCGCCACCCCTCCCCCGCCGACGTTGCTCCCCGACTCGTCGCCCCACGCCGTACAGCCGTGCGGCGGTTCGACGGTCACGGACCTCGGCGAACTCGCCGCCGGCGGCGCGGGAGTGGCCGTCAGGGCTGGGCCGATGCTGCCACCGCTCGGCGAGCCCGGTCCCAGCGGTGTCGGCAGCGGCGTCTTCCCCGCCAACCACGCCACGACGACCGTCACGACCACGGCTGCCCACGGTGCACCGGACTTCCACACCTCGCCCAACGCACGTCCCACCCGGCGTCGGCTGCGCCTTACGACGCCCTGCGCACGCTTACCTGACTGCGCGGCCTTAACTCGCATCACTTCCCGCAGCGCTTCTCGCACCTTCAGACACTCCCGAGTCCACGTCCTACGTCCGACCCCCGCCGTCCTTGCGCCACACAGTAGAAGCGGCGGTGCAACTCGCACCGGCGATCCGGCCTGAGTCACCCGAAAGTGAGAATTCGTGCGTTTCGCCGTCAAGACCTCGCCGCAGGACGCCGCCTGGCCCGCGATGCTCGACCTGTGGCGGGCCGCGGACGACATCGACGTGTTCGAGTCGGCGTGGACGTCAGACCATTTCTATCCGACGCACGCCGCGGACCTCGCCGTGCCGCGCCTCGAAGGCTGGGTCACCCTGACCGCACTCGCGCAGGCCACCCGGCGGCTACGCCTCGGCACGCTGGTCACCGGCGTCCACTACCGCCACCCGGCGGTGCTGGCGAACATGGCCGCCACGCTCGACGTCATCTCCGGCGGCCGCCTGGAAATCGGGCTCGGCGCGGGCTGGAACGACCAGGAGTCCAGCGCGTACGGCATCGACCTCGGCACGCCGCGACAACGCAGCGACCGCCTGGACGAGGCCTGTCAAGTGATCATCGGACTACTGACGCAGGACCGGACGACGTTTGCTGGTACGTACTACAAGCTGACCGATGCACGCTGCGATCCAAAGCCAGCCCAGCGCCCGCATCCGCCGCTGTGCATAGGCGGCAGCGGTCCAAAGCGCACATTACGGACGGTCGCGCGCTTCGCCCAGCACTGGAACTTCGACACCGGCACGGTTGACGACTTCACCCGCGCTCGCGACGTCCTCCACCGGCACTGCGCCGACCTCGGACGCGACCCGGCCTCGATCCTGATCTCCTGCCAGGTTCGGCACGAGGGCGATCCCGCCGCCACGGCTGCGGCAGCCTCCTCGTTCGCGGACGCCGGAGCACAGCTCGCGATCATCTACCTGACGCCACCGTACCGTCCCACTTTGCTCGAACCCCTGGCCCGCGAACTCGCCGCCGGCACCGACATCCCCGATGTCGCTTAACTCAACCGACCGGTGACTCCATGCCTATATAGCAAGGCTGAGCTGCGGCGCCACCGCCACCTCGCGCTACGGGCGACACGGCCCGGCGCTCCTTACCGCCGAGCGCTCGGGTTGCGTTCGCGGTCCGGCGGCCGCGCGGCCACCTCAGCGCCACCGGAGTCGTTGAGAGTTGGTCGCCGTCCAGTGCCGCGAGTCGTGCCCAGCTGGGCATACGCCTGACGCTGTCTGACAGCTGTCCGACGACCGCCTGACAGCCATCTGACAGCCGTCTGACGGCGCAGACTCGCTCGCGGCGACGGGAGCAGAACCAACGCCGGGAGGAGCTCCAGGTGCGGAGCGAGAAGAGTTCAAGCGAGAACGGCTGGTCGCCGTCGCGCGACCACGCCGACAGACGGCGACCACGCCGCGCGGCACGCCTTGCCACCAGCGCAGTGCTGGTGGCGGCGCTCGTGGGCGGTGCGGGGGTGGCGGTGGCGCAGTCGTCGGACGCGCCGTCCGACGGTCGGGGCACGGGCGCGGCACAGCCG
>JBOHCW010000489.1:0-4129 GCA_050725375.1 Actinocrinis sp.
GGCTGGAGCAGCTGCGCCGCGCGGTCGAGGTGGACCCGGCCAAGCGCGTCGACGACGATCAGGACACTGCGCAGCCGGCCGCCGTTGACGCGCTCGCCGATCCCTGATCCGGCGCGGCGCCGAGGCGCCGCGGGTCCGGTCAGGCGGCCGGGTGGTTGCCGTTGTGCCTGCGCCCGCCGTCGCGGGAACCGCCGCCCCGGTCGTGCTCCTGGTCGCGGTCCTGGCGCTCGGAACCCGCGCGCACCTCGCCGCTCACGGCGCGGTCGTAACCGTCCGCGCTCCCGTATCCGGGCCGGTGCCCCGGCCCCGAGTGCACCTGCGCGTCAGGGCTGCCGCTGTTCGCCTCGCGCCACTGCGCGCGCTCCTGCCGCTTGCGCGCGGCCAGCGAGGAGGCGATCGCCGCGATGATCATCGCCGCCCCGGCGCCCGCCGTGAGCACGTCCGGCACGTCGCGCCAGACCTCGACCATCAGCAGCACCGCGAGCATGCCGATCGCGTAGTACGCGCCGTGCTCCAGGTAGCGGTACTCCTCCAGCGTGCCGCGGCGCACCACGTATACCGTCAGTGCTCTGATGTACGCCGCGCCGATCGCCAGGCCGATGGTGATCAGCGCGATGTCCAGGGTGACCGAGAACGCGCCCATCACCGAGTCGAAGGAGAAGGTCGCGTCCAGCAGTTCCAGGTAGCAGAACAGGAAGAACGCCGGCCGGCCGTGCACGGTGGCGCGCGGGCGCGAGGCGCCGTCGGCGTCGGCCTGCTCGGCGATCAGGTCGCCGACCCCGCTGACCAGCAGGTACGAGCCCAGTCCGGCCACGGCGCCGACCACGACCTTGAGCGCGATGTGCGACGGCACGGTCCCCGCCGCGGTCACCGCGAAGGCCAGCACCAGCACCTCGCCGATCCGCGGCAGCCTGCCCAGCCGCTGCAGCGGCCGCTCGATCCAGCCGATCCAGGTCTGCTCGCGCTCCTCGAAGACGAAGCCGAAGAAGATCATCAGCAGGAAGGCGCCGCCGAAGGCCGCGATCCCCGGCTGCGCGGCGATCAGGATGTCGCGGTAGTGCTCGGGCTGTGAATACGCCAGGCTGATCGCCGAGGCCGGGCTGATCCGCGCGCCGATGCTCACGATCGCCAGGGGCACCAGCAGCCGCATGCCGATCGCGGCGATCACGATGCCGACGGTCAGGAACAGCCGCTGCCAGTACTGGCTCATCCGGGCCAGCACGGTGGCGTTCACGATGGCGTTGTCGAAGGAGACCGCGACCTCCAGGACGCCCAGCAGCGCCGCGACGGTCAGGCCGTGCACTCCGTCGACCAGGTACGCGCCGACCAGGCAGGCCACCGCGACGATGTGTGCGACGCCGAACAGCCGAAGGCCGCTGCCGCCGCGCTGCGCGGGTCCGGCCGGGTTCGCCATGGGCCACTGCCGCCTCTCGTTCGATGCTCCCGCCGGTGCCGCAGCTCTCTTACCGCGCGGCCGCGCACGTCGGACCGGGGATTCGGACCAGCGTTCCGCGTCCCGCTGTAGGGCGGCTGGCGCCCCGTCCGGGCGCGGATTAAGGGCCGCACGGTTAAAGCTCCGTCCAGAAACCTACCCAACGGTCGGCCGATATGGAGCCCGGAACACTTCACGTTCCGTTGAAGAGTGGCACGCGGATGATCTAGCCGGGCTCCGAGCGCCGTGCTCTACGGGGTTTGAGCGCGCTGCTGACCGGTTCAGGGACGCACGGGACCGCCTTGAACCGGTCTTGAAATGAGACCGATCTAACAGTGCCCTGGCGCGCGTCCGCGTCGATCGTTCGGCAGCGCGCCCGCGCTTTAGCCGCCGAGAATCGCCGAGCAGCCGCCGCGACGACTACGGCCGCATCAGTCCGTGCGCGATCACCCGGCGCTGGATCTGGTTGGTGCCCTCGACGATCTGGAGCACCTTGGCCTCGCGCATCAGCCGCTCGACCGGGAAGTCGGTGGTGTACCCGTAGCCGCCGAGCACCTGGACCGCGTCGATCGCGGTCTGCATCGCCGCGTCGGTGCAGTAGAGCTTCGCCGCCGCCGCCTGCCTGGTGAACGGCAGTGCGCGGTCGCGCAGCCGCGCCGCGGCCAGGTACGCCGAACGGCCGACCTCCAGCCGCATCGCCATGTCCGCGAGCATGAAGCCGACGCCGTCCATCTCGATGATCGGCCTGCCGAACTGGACCCGCCCGCGCGCGTAGCCGACCGCGACGTCGAACGCCGCCTGGGCGACGCCGACCGCGCACGCCGCGATGCCGAGGCGGCCGCAGTCCAGCGCCTCCATCGCGATCGCGAAGCCGTCGCCCTCGGCGCCCATCCGGCGCGCGGCGTCAACGCGTACGCCGTCGAAACGAACCTGAGCCGTGACCGACGAGCGCATGCCCATCTTGCGCTCCGGCGGCGCGGCGCTCAGGCCGGGCGTGCCTGCGTCGGTAAGTAGCGCGGTGATGCCGTGCGAGCCGTCATCGCTGGTACGCGCGAGCACCGTGTAGAAGTCGGCCTCGCCGCCGTGCGTGATCCATGCCTTAGTGCCGTCGAGCACGTATTCGTCGCCGTCGCGTACTGCACGGGTCGTCAGGTTTGCCGCGTCGGAGCCGTGAGCCGGCTCGGACAGGCAGTACGCGCCGAGCAGTTCGCCGCCGACCATGTCCGGCAGCCAGCGCGCCTTCTGCTCATCGTCACCGTGCATCGCGAGCGCGTGGCACGACAGGGTGTGCACTGACACGCCCAGGCCGACGGCCAGCCAGTGCCGCGCCAGTTCTTCGACGACCTGCAGGTAGACCTCGTACGGCTGGTCGCCGCCGCCGAACCGCTCCGGGTACGGCAGGCCGAGCAGTCCCGACCGGCCCAGGGTCTTGAAGACCTCGCGCGGGAACCGGTGCGTGTCCTCGTAGTCGGCCACGCGGGGCGCGAGTTCCTTCTCGGCCAGTTCAGTGGTCAGTTCGAAGAGCGCCACAGCGTCTTCGGTCGGCAACAGCGCGCGGCGCGCGGCATCCATGACGGCCCCCGGCGGGTCGGTGGGGTCGGCGGCGGCAGGTGCGATCTTGTGAACCGTCTCCCCGAGCGCGCCACCGGCGTGCCGGACTGGTTTCCGACACGCCGTCACTGTAGCGCCAGGCCCCCAGGCCGGTCGGCGACGTTCCGGCCGTTCCGGGCCACGCCCGGCGTTTGCCCACGTTCGGAGTACCCGCCCGCCATAGGCCGGTCGGCGCGCTTTAGCGGAGCCTCAGGATCACTGCCTCAGGACGAGGTGTTGCCCGAGGAGTCGCCGCCGCCGCTCTCGATCTTCTGAATGTCCGCGGTGACCGTGTCGGACGGGATGGCGAAGCCGAGGCCGACCGAGCCGGAGTCCGAGGACGAGGCCGAGGAGGACGAGGAGTAGATCGCCGAGTTCATCCCGATCACCTGTCCCGCGGAGTTCAGCAGCGGGCCGCCGGAGTTGCCCGGGTTGATCGAGGCGTCGGTCTGGATCGCCGAGTAGGTCACGGTCGTGGTCGAGCCGAAGCCGCGCCAGCCGAAGCCGGGGAAGCCGCCGCCGCCGTTGGTGGTCTCGTTGATCGAGACCTTGCGGTTGAGCGCGGAGACGATGCCGCTGGTGACGGTGTTCTGCAGCTGGTCCGGCGAGCCGATCGCGACCGCCTCGTCGCCGACCTGCACCTTGCCGGAGTCGGCGAAGGTGACCGGCGTCAGGCCCGAGACGCCCTGGGCCTGGATGACGGCGATGTCGTCGGCCGCGGTGTAACCGATGACCTTCGCGTCGTACGTCTTGCCGTTGTAGAGGGTGACGGTCAACTGGCCGCCGTTGGCCACGTAGTCGGCGACCACGTGGTTGTTGGTGACGATCTTGCCGTCCGAGGAGATGATCATCCCGGAGCCGGTGCCCTGCGCCGACTGGGTCGTCTCGTTCACCTGCACCACGCTCGGCAGCACCGCGTTGGCGACCTTGCCGACGCCGGTGGCCGCGGTCGAGTCACTGGCGCCGGTCACCGAGGTGACCACGGCCGCCGAGCCGTTGGAGTGCGAGCCGAAGTAGGAGCCGGCCACGCCGCCGATCCCGGCCGCCACGATCACGAACGCGCCGACCATGCCGAGGCCCATCCTGACCGGCGAGCGGCGGCGCGGC
>JBOHCW010000490.1:0-7702 GCA_050725375.1 Actinocrinis sp.
AGCAGAAGCTGCTGGCCGCGCAGCGGGCCGGGGCGACCACGGTGCTGCTGCCGCAGCGCAACGAGCCCGACCTGGACGACGTGCCCGAGGAAGTGCGCGCGGCGCTGGAGATCCACCTGGTCTCCGACGTGCGCGAGGTGCTGAGCCTGGCGCTGTCTCCCGCGACCGCTCCGAGCGGCCTGGTGGCCGCGTAACGCGCGCTAGCGCAGCCGCGCTCTAGGCGCCGCTGTCCTCTTCACCGAGGGCGGCGGCGCCTTCTGCTGCCTCAGGTTCGCCGCCTTCAGCGGTGTCGTCGTCCGCGTCGTCCGCGTCCTCAGACGCGGCGCCGTCATTCGTCGGCACGCGGATGAACACGGTGCCGGAGTTCAGGTCGATCGGGCCGCGGCCGGGTGCGCCCTGCCCCTCCTCTTCGCGCGTGTTCTCCAACCGGCGCAACTCCTCGGTGCGGTTCCGGTTGTTCGGGTTGAACAGGTCGAAGAAGATGCTCACCACATCAAAGTACAGGGTGGCCGGGCCGGGCGGTACCGGCGCGGCCGCCGCGTGCGCCGCCGCAGGTCAGTAGGCCGCGCCGTTCGCCGCGAAAGCGGCACTGAACCGCGCGGACCGCGTGTGCCCGGCCGCGTGCCGCAGCTCGAATCAGAGCTCGAATGAGTTCGCCGGAGCCGGCGGCGGTACTACTCGCCGCGGCACATGAACGTCGCCGTGACCGACGTGCCCGGTCTGTAGCGGGCCCCGCGGATGGTCAGCGAGTCGGCCAGTTCGCGGGCGATGTACAGCCCGCGGCCGCCCTCCTCGGAGATCGCGGCCTCCATGGCGAGCCGGTCCGGGATCTGGCCGCCCGTCCACCGTCCGCCGTCGCGCACGGTGCAGGCGGCGGTCGGGCCGTAGGCCGAGCGCTCGCAGCGCAGCAGCAGGCGTACCGGGCCGCGCCCGTGCCGGAACGCGTTGCCGGCCAGTTCGCTGACGACCACCGCCGCGTCCGAGGCCCGGTCGTTCAGCCCCCAGCGGTCGAGGGTGCGCACCGTCAGATGGCGCGCTTCGGCGACGGCGGTGGGCTCGGACAGCAGGGTGACCACGAAGCGGTCGAGGGCGCTGAGGGAGCCGAGGGGGCTCGGTGCGATCAGGCGCACGGCGCGCTCGGGCACGTACGTCGTGAGCGACGGCCCGACCGCGGTGAGCATCCGGCGGGCAAGACGGCGTGCTTCGCGCCGCACGGCCGATCACCTCTCTATTCCGCTGAGTGGATCGCCGCACCGATCGCTGTTCCCCAACCGTCAGGGGTTACTCTGCGCTACCTTTCAGCGTACGTCAAGGTCTAGACCAATGTTTCACGCTGAGCGACTTGACAATCACTCAGGTATGTGCGTTTAGGCGCCGCCGAACACGGGCCGCACCCGGACCGTCGCATCCGGATATCGTGATCGCGGGATCCGGTCGAGGAGGCGGTGGCTTGCACGGCGTCGAGATGGTGCTGCTGCTGGTCGCGCTCGCCACCGTCGTGGCCGCCTTCGCCAACCGGCTGGCGATCCCGGCGCCCTCGCTGCTGGTCGCGGCGGGCGTGGTGGCCGGGCTGCTGCCGGGTGTGCCGGACGTGCGCGTCTCGCCGCAGGTGATCAGCCTGGTGGTGCTGCCGCCGCTGCTGTACGCCTCGGGCGAGGAGCTCTCGGTGCGCGACCTGCGCGCGGTGTGGCGGCCGGTGGCGATCCTCTCGGTCGGGCTGGTGCTGGTCTCCGCGTTCGCGGTGGGCCTGGTCGCCGCGGCGCTGACCCCGCTGGGCACGGCGCTCGCGTTCGTGCTCGGCGCGATCCTGGCCTCGACCGATCCGGTGGCGGTCACCGCGCTGGGCCGCCGGCTCTCGCTGCCACCGCGGATGCAGACCCTCGTGCAGGCCGAGTCGCTGTTCAACGACGCGACCTCGCTGCTGCTGTTCAAGATCACCCTGTCGGTGGCGGTGGCCGGCGGGGCGACCTCGGCCGGGCACGTCGGCTGGGAGTTCGTGAAGCTCGCGGGCGGCGGCACGCTGGTGGGCGCGGGGGTCGCGGGCGCGGCGCGGCTGATGCGGCGGCGGGTGGAGGACCCGCTGGTCGACACGGTGATCTCGCTGGTGACGCCGTACGCGGCGTACGTGATCGCCGAGTCCTTCGACGCCTCGGGCGTCACGGCCGTCGTCGTCGCGGCGGTCATCCTCGGCGCGCAGACGGCGAGGGCGACCAACGCGCACACGCGCATCCAGCGGCACGCGGTCTACGAGACGCTGATCTTCCTGCTGGAGTCGGCGGTCTTCGGCCTGATCGGGCTGGAGCTGCCCGCGCAGGTGCGCGATCTGCCGCCGCAGGACCGCCAGTGGGTGCTGCCGGTGCTGGCGATCACCGTGACGCTGGTCGCGACGCGCTTCCTCGGCGTCTTCCCGCTCTCGACCGCGGCGCAGCTGGACTCCGGCGGCGGGCAGCCGGCGCGCGGGCGGCCGACGGGCGAGCGGCGGCTGTCCTGGCGGGTGCCGATCGTGATCTCGTGGTCGGGCACGCGCGGGGTCGTGCCGCTCGCCGCGGCGCTCTCGATCCCGCTGGTCTCGGACGACGGCGCCGCGCTGCCGGACCGCAGCCTGCTGCTGGTGCTGGTGACCGGCACGGTCGTGATCACCTTGCTGGTGCAGGGTTTCACGCTCGCGCCGATGGTCTCCTGGGCGGGCGTCGCGGTACCGCCGGGCGCGCTGTACCAGGAGGACGCGGCCGCGCGGCTGCGGCTGTCCGGCGCGGCGCTGGACCGGCTGGACGAGCTGGCGAACCAGGACGGCGCGCCGCCCGCGGTCATCGAGCGGCTGCGCGAGGAGTACGCGACGCGGATCGCGTACACGGCCGACGCCGCCGACGCCGGCGAGACGCCCGCGCTGGTGACGGCGTATCGGCTGCTGCGCAGGGACCTGATCGAGGTCGAGCACGGCGAGCTGGACCGGCTGCACGCCGCCGGGGAGATCACCGACAAGACGCGCCGCAAGCTGCAGCGCATGCTCGACCTCGAAGACGTCACGCTCGGCGGGGACTGAGCGGCGGAGCCGGAGAAGCGGAGACTGAGCGGCCTGGCCGCCGCGTGAGCCGTAGCGCCCGGCCCGGTTCAGCGGATGCCGGTCCACCAGCGCTCGCGCAGGATCGCGAGCACCGCGACCGAGACCGCGAGCAGCACCACGCTCAGGGCCACTGCCGCGTCCGGGTCCTGCTCCAGTTCGAGGTAGACCGCCAGCGGCATCGTCTGGGTGGTGCCGGGGAAGTTGCCCGCGAACGTGATCGTGGCGCCGAACTCACCGAGCGCGCGGGCCCAGGCCAGTACGGCCCCTGACGCGACGCCGGGCGCGACGGCCGGCAGGGTGATGTAGCGGAAGATCTGCCACTCGTTCGCCCCGCCGGTGGCCGCGGCCTCCTCGACATCCTTGTCGGCCAGGCGCACCGCGGACTCGACCGAGACCACGAGGTACGGCATCGCGACGAAGGACTCCGCGACCACGACGCCGGCCGTGGTGAACGGCAGCGTGACGCCCAGGTCGCGGTCCATGAACCCGCCGAGGACCCCGTGCCGGCCGAAGACCAGCAGCAGCGCGATGCCCGCGACCACCGGCGGCAGCACCAGCGGCACGGTCACCAGCGCGCGCACCAGCTTGCGGCCGGGGAAGCGGGCGCGGGCGAGCAGCCAGGCCAGCGGGACGCCGAGGACGATCGAGACGCCCGTCGCCATCGTCGCGGCCTCCAGCGAAAGCCGCAGCGCAAGCCACGCGTCGTTCGAGGACAGCAGCGCGGGCAGTTGCCGCCAGGGCGTCTTGGCCAGCAGTCCGACCAGCGGCAGCACCAGGAACGCGAGACCGACCAGGGCCGGCGCGAAAAGCACCGCCGGCGACCGCTCCCGCCTACTCATCCGCGCTCATCATCCGCCGATCCGCTGGGAACCATCCGAGGGCTGACGGCGTGGCCGCCGAGCGTGTCAGGGCTTTAAGAAGCCTGCCTTCGACAGCACGTCCTGGCCCGCGCCGGAGAGCACGTACGCCTCGAAGGCCTGCGCGGCCGTCGGGTTCGGCGCGTCCTTCAGGACCGTGATCGGGTAGGTGTTGACCGCCGACTGCGCCGCGGCGAAGTCCACGCCCGCCACCTTGCCGCCGGAGCCGGCCACGTCCGTGTGGTAGACCAGCGCCGCGTCGACCGAGCCGAGCTCGACCTTCGTCAGGGCGCTGGTGACGTTCTGCTCCTGTGTCACCGGCGTCAGCTTCACGTTCGCGGCCTTGAGCGCCTTCTGCGCGGCCGCGCCGCACGGCACGGTCGGAGCGCACAGCGCGACCTTGACACCGTTGCCGGTCAGGTCGTTCAGCGTGGCGATCTTCAGCGGGTTGCCCGGTGCGACCGCGATCTCCAGCACGTTCTTCACGAACACCACCGGGGCGCCGACGCCGTCGCCGGCCTTGGTCACGGTGCCCATCGTGGTGGTGCTGGCCGCCGCGAACACGTCGGCCGGGGCGCCCTGGGTGATCTGCGCGGCGAGGCTGTCGCTGCCGCCGAAGGAGAACTTGACGCTCACGCCCGGATGCGCGGCCTCGAACTGCTTGCCCAGCTCGGTGAACGTCTGGTTCAGCGAGGCCGCCGCGAGCACCGTGACCGTGCCGGACAGCGCCTGGCTCGACGCGGACGACGAGCCGGCGCCCGCCACGTTCGCCGACGGGTCCGCCGCAGGGCTCGAACTCGAACCGCACCCGCTCACCGCGACGGCGGCGGCGAGCGCGAATCCCGCCGCGGCGGCCGCACGCCCGCCTCGCGTCCGCCCCGCCCTGCGCCCGCCACTGCCACCGCCACCGCGGACCTTCTCGCCCCTGAACACCGCCCGGTGCCCCCCTCTATCCGTTATCCGTGCGCGGGCGGCGCCGCGTCCGCGCGTTCGACCACGACATTGGTGGACTTGACGACCGCGACCGTGACGACCCCGGCTTCGAGCCCGAGTTCGTCGGCGGCCTCCCGGCTGAGCAGCGAGACCACCCGGTGCGGCCCGGCCTGGATCTCCACCTGCGCCATCACCGAGTCGCGCACCACCCGGGTCACGATTCCGCGGAACCGGTTGCGCGCGGAGGACAGCGCCCCGGCCCGCTCCTGCTCCTCGGTGTCGGCCAGCGAGCGCGCGAACGCGGCCAGGTCGGCGCCGGTGATGCTGCGGTGGCCGTGCTCGTCGCGGGCCGCCGGCAGCCGCCCGGAGTCGACCCAGCGGCGCGCGGTGTCCGCGCTCACGCCCAGCAGCTCAGCCGCCTCACCGATCCGGAACGTCGTCACACTGAGCAGTGTAACCGGCATCTGCGAGCCTGATTATTACGAATCCCTTGCATCCGCAAGTCATAGCCGCGATTTTCGCCGATCCTGCGACAGGCCCGATAACCCGTGGACCCGGGGCCGTCCGACCCCTGATCATCAAGGACATGACCATCGTTGAGCCGACCCCTCGCACGGAGAGGATCGAAGTAACCGAGACCACGACCGCTCCTACGCCGCCCGAAACCGCGCTGCCGGAGACTGTGCTGACCGACACGGTGCTGTCCGAAGCGGTGCTGCCCGAAGACCCCGCGCCGGCGCTGCCGAACGTGCCCGAGCCGGACACCCGCTGGCTCACCTGGGGCCTGAACACCGAGAACGGCGGGCTGGCCGACATCGCCGGGTACCTCGGGTACGCCGCGTTCGCCGACGGCCGCGAGCCTTACGCGCACTCGGTGAACATCGCCCGGTTCAAGCGGGGCGAGTGGGCGCTGCCCGAAGGCGGCCGGCTGCTGCGCAGCGTGGAGCGGAAGGGCTACGCCCTGCGCATCGCGGTCGGCGACGGCTGGACGCTGGAGCTGAGCAGGTGGAACGGCGGCAACGGCCAGGCGACGGTCACCGCCATCTCCGCGGGCCTGGCCCGCGAGGTGGCCGGGCGCGCCGCGAAGCTGGTGTCGAAGAAGGTCAAGGCCAAGGACGACGCGGTCCGGATGGGCTTCTGGCACCTGGCCAACACCGCGCAGCGGCAGGTGCGGGCGATCGAGGCGCCGGCCTGGCCGCAGGTGCGGCGCAACTACGCGAGCGGTGTCGCGGCCCAGCTGGAGCGGATGATGGCGGTGACGCCGGACACCGTGAACGGCCGGCTGATCCTGCTGCACGGCCCGCCCGGCACCGGCAAGACCACGGCGCTGCGCGCGCTCGGCCTGGCCTGGCAGGACTGGTGCCGGATCGACTGCGTGCTCGACCCGGAGCGGCTGCTGGGCTCGCCCGGCTACCTGCTGCAGGTGGTGATGGGCGCCGAGTACGGCCACGGCTCGAACGCGGACGGGCGAAAGTGGCGGCTGCTGATCCTGGAGGACTGCGACGAGCTGGTGCGCGGCGGGGCGAAGCAGTCCGCCGGCCAGGCCCTGTCCCGGCTGCTGAACCTGACCGACGGACTGCTCGGCCAGGGCCAGAACGTGCTGGTCGCGATCACCACCAACGAGGAGCTCGGCCGGCTGCACCCGGCGGTGGTGCGGCCCGGGCGCTGCCTGGCGCAGATCGAGGTCGGGCCGCTGCCGCGCGAGGAGGCGGCGAAGTGGCTGGGCACCGAGCAGGGCCTGGTCGGCCCGTCCGCCACCCTCGCGCAGCTGTACGCGCTCAAGGCGCGCGGCGAGCACGCCGAGAGCGCGGACCCGGACGGCGCGGTGATGACCGAGCCGATCTCGACCGGGCTGTACATCTGAGCGGGCGTTTGATCGAACGAAGGAGTGCGATGTACCCGGCGATGGACCTGACCGTGCCGACTGAACGCGCCGGCGGCCTGCGCCTTCGTACCCTGACGTCGCGGGACGCGGACCTGATCGTGGAGGCTACGCGCGCGGAGACGCGTGCGGCTCTCTGGGGTCCGCGTCCCACGGGTCCGTACTCGCTCGCGGACGCGCAGAGCGCGCTCGACGACTGGAGCGGCCTGACCGACGGCCAGGTCTCGTACGGCGTGCTGGACCAGAGCTCTGACGGTCCGCGGCTGGTCGGCGCGGTCGGGGTGATGCCCGACGCACCGCGCAGCGCCGAACTGGCGTACTGGGTCCGTCCCGAGTGCCGCCGGCGCGGCATCGGGCTGCGGGCGGTGCGCGCCGTCACGTGGTGGGCGCACGAGCAGGCGGGCGTGCGGCGGGTGTGGCTGGAGATCAATCCGGACAACGATCCGTCGCGCGCGCTGGCCCTTCGGGCCGGCTTCCGGTTTGAGGAGCGCATCGCCGGGCATTGCCGCTCGTGGGTCGAGGACGATCCCGCACGCGATGTCCGGCACGACTGCCTGATCTGGATTCACGAGTCCGCGGACGGCTACCCGGCGAATTCGTGATCTGTCACGGTACGGTCACCTGACGTGCCGTCACCTGTCGTGAGTATTCAGTCCGAAACGGGTGACAGGGCTCGGCCTTTCATCCCGGCTTACTCGCAATTGCGCCGGTTCGCGGCCCTATTCTGACAGTTATTCGAACGTAATATTTTCTTTGGAAACCTGTGCCGCAACCTTTCGGGCTGGCAAGGTGGGGACGCCAAAAGCGACCGCGGCGGTTTCAGTGCGCACAGAGCGACTGCCCCCCGCGTCGCCGATCTGCGAGGGGTCGCACCATATGTCAGGGCACATACGCCAGTCGGCTTCGGGAGCCGAGGGCCGGGACGCTTCGGGGCGCCACGGCCGAGCGGACGCGCACGCCGAAGGC
>JBOHCW010000491.1:0-4378 GCA_050725375.1 Actinocrinis sp.
AGGCCCAGGTCCATCGAGACGCTGACCACGTCGAACAGCGGGCCGGCCGGCACGGAGGCGACGCGCGCCGGGTCGCGGTAGCTCGCGCGCAGCGCCGCCGCGCCGACATCCGGGACGGGCGCCGCCGCGGCGGCAGTCGGGTTCAGGGTCGTGGGGTTCAGGGTCGTGGGGTTCACGGCGGCG
Source organism: Actinocrinis sp. (assembly GCA_050725375.1). GTDB lineage: Bacteria > Actinomycetota > Actinomycetes > Streptomycetales > Catenulisporaceae > Actinocrinis. The sequence continues at coordinate 184 of JBOHCW010000491.1, forward strand.
GGGCGCGGGCGGTGGGGATGGGACATGCTCAACTCCTTCTGAGGGGTCCTCACCCACCCAGAGCCCCCGCGTGCCCGGCCGTGACGCCACTTTCGGGCGATCGCCCGAACCGCCGTGCCGCGCCACCGGGGCGTCCTTGTCAGAAGGCCGCGATAGCGTGGCAATCATGAACGCCCGCGCGCCGCTGACGAGCCTGGACTGCGTCGTGGAGTTCGTGCTGTTCGTGCGCGAGGACGGGTTCACCGCGCTGCGCGCCGCCGCGCCCGGGCGGCCGGACGGGGGCGAGAGCGGGGGCGCGCTGACCGCGGTCGGCACCGAACTGGCCGGAGCCCGCCCCGGCGAGGGCCTGCGCCTGTCCGGCCGCTGGAGCGAGCACCGGCGCCACGGCCGCCAGTTCGCCGTCGAATCCTGTGAGCGCCAAGCGCCCGCCGGGGTGCCGGCGATCCGCCGCTACCTCGGCTCCGGCCTGGTGCGCGGGGTCGGCCCGCTGCTGGCCCAGGCGATCACCGAGCGGTTCGGCGAGGACACGCTGCAGGTCATCGACCGCGCCCCGACCCGCCTGGCCGAGGTGTACGGCATCGGCGAGCGGCGCACCCGGCGCATCACCGAGTCCTGGCAGGCCCAGAAAGCCATCAAGGAACTGATGCAGCAGCTGCGCCGGTACGGCGTCTCGCCGCTGCTGGCCGACCCGATCCACCGCGCCTTCGGCCAGGACGCGCTCAAGACCGTCGCCGAGGACCCGTACCGCATGGTCGGCGAGGTCGACGGCATCGGGTTCAGCGCCGCCGACCGCATCGCCCTGGCCAACGGCGGCGCCCTGGACGCGCCCGCCCGCATGGAGGCCGCCGTGTGGGAGGTCACCGCCGTGCGCGCCCGCCAGGCCGGGCACTGCCACCTGCCCGCCGACCAGGCCGTCAAAGAGGCGCTCGCCCTGGTCGAGCAGGAGCCGCGGCTGCTGCGCGAGGCCGCCGCGCGCCTGACGGTCGGGCGCGGCGCGCCGCTGTCCGCCGAAGAGCATCCCGCGACCGGCGAGCCGCTGCTGGCCCCGCGCGCCCTGCGCCGCGCCGAGAACCGCCTGGCCCGCGCCCTCGCGGTACTCGCCGACGCCGAATCCGACCTGCCCGAGACCGTGCGCCGCGCCGTCGCCGCCGACCGGTTCGGCCAAGGGCTGCACCCCGGCCAGCGCGAGGCGGTGCGCATGGCCCTGACCCACCCGGTCTCCGTGCTCACCGGCGGCCCCGGCTGCGGCAAGTCGCACACCGTGCGCGAGATCGTCGAGATCGTGCGCGCGGGCGGCGGCAGCGTGACGCTGGCCGCGCCCACCGGCAAGGCCGCGCGCCGCCTGGCCGAGCTGACCGGCGCGCGCACCATGACCGTGCACCGCCTGGCCGCCGGCCCCGGCTTCGACGACGACGAGGCACAGGACGAGGACCCGCGCGGCACCGACGGCACGGACGCGAAAGCGGACGGGAAAGGCGGCGGCGCGGACGAGAACGACGGCGGCGGCGCCCTGTTCGGCACCCGCACCACGATGGTGCACCTGATCGTGATCGACGAGGCGTCCATGCTCGACGTGCACCTGGCCGCCCGGCTGGTGGCCGCGATACCGCCGGGCACGCACCTGCTGCTGGTCGGCGACACCGACCAACTGCCCTCGGTCGGGCCCGGCAGCGTGCTCGCGGACGTGCTGCGGGTGCCCGAGATCCCGCGCACCGAGCTGACGCACGTGTTCCGCCAGGCCGAACAGTCCACGATCACCGCCAACGCGCACCGCATCCGCGCCGGACAGCTGCCCGAACTGCGCCGCGCGGACTTCTGGTTCGCCGAACTGGACGACCCGCAGCAGATCGCCCGCCTGGTCGTGCAGATCGCCACCGAGCGGCTGCCGCGCAAACTCGGCGCCGACCCCGCCGACGTGCAGGTGCTGTGCCCCACCCGGCGCGGCGCGGCCGGCACCGTCGAACTGGGCCGGCTGCTGCAGGACCGGCGCAACCCGCGCCAGGACAACGAGCCGGAGTTCTGGTCCGGCAGCCGCGTGTTCCGCACCGGCGACCGGGTCATGGCCGCCCGCAACGACTACACCAAGGGCGAGCAGGGCGTGTTCAACGGCACCCTGGGCACCGTCGTCGACCTGGACCTGAAGGACGGGCGCCTGCAGGTGCTCACCGACGACGGCGAACAGGTCGCCTACGACTTCACCGAACTGGACGACCTGATCCACGCCTACGCCGTCAGCGTCCACAAGGCGCAGGGCAGCGAGTTCCCGCACGTGGTCGCCCCGATCACCCTCGACGCCCCGGCGCTGCTGACCCGCTCGCTGCTCTACACCCTGGTCACCCGCGCCCGCAGCACCGTGGTCCTGGTCGGCCAGCCGCGCGCGCTGCGCCAGGCCCTGGAGAGCCCCGCACCGCGCCGCAACACCCTGCTCGCCCACGCCCTGGCCGACCAGCTCGGCACGGCCGCACAGACGGCCGCGCCGCCGTTCTAATGGCTCGTCAGTGAGCCCGATCGCCGTGGCGCAAGGGCTCACCGGGCAGCATGGTGGAGGCCTACCGCCGTTCCGGGACGAGATCCCTGAGATGAGACAGGCCCCGCTCGGCGGCCGATTGCGCAAACGCGCGAAAGAGCGAGGAGAAGGCGGCATTGAGCACGATGTACTGCGGCATCGACTGGGCGGAAGGCCACCACGACATCGCCCTGGCCGGCAAGGGCGTAGTCCCGCTCACTTGAGGCCTATAGCCCGGGGCCTTAATCGCGCTGACCTGAGGTTACTCGCCCGGCCGAATCAGCTGGGCTGTGAGCCTGGCTCGTCACGGTCTCGCCGGTGGTGTGGGAACGCGTCCCCGGCGACAACCGTGCCGTCCGGCATGATCGTGGCCACGGCCGGTCGACGCTCCGTGACCCTGCTCGCGCACACGCCCTCCTCCGCCGTCTCAAAGCGGAACTCTGTTCTGATCGTGATGCGTGTCTGCGGGCTGATACCGCGCAGGTGTTCGAGGGATACGGGAACCTCGGTGAGATCCGCGATCGCGAGCAGTTCCGTGTCGGAGGTCAGTTCGGCGACCGCGCGGATCTCAGCGCGCATGTGCGGAGGCACTGGGGCCGTCGTCTCGTAGACGCCGCCCGTCCGCCGGAGCACGTCAGCGAGTACCTGCCCCGGCTGCCCCGGGCATGTCGAAAAGCCCGCTTCCCAGATCCGCGTCGCGGGGTCGTCGGGCTCCAACACCATGGCGTATACCCGGAAGAAAGCCATTGGTTCCCAACCGTCCCTTTCGCGGCAGGCCTGTTCATGACGAGACTGACTGGCCGGAGTATCCGGTTACCCACGGTAGTGCACGATGGGCGAACAGCAAGGCGCTCGAGAGTGTGGCTAGACCGCGCCGAGGAAACTGGGATCTGCGGGGCCGAGCTGTCGCGCGGAGTCCGCCGCCACGCCGAGCACTTCCCGCATCGGCACGGCACGCCGCGCAGTTGCTGCCATATCCGCGTGAGCCTCTCGACTCCACAGGGGCGGGAAGACCGTGATCCCTTGTGAGAAGGTCAACGCGGCGGCTTCCTCGCGCCACGTCGGCCAGCGTGTTCCCTCGTAGAACTTCTCGAGCCTGCCGGACAGCAGCCAGGAGAGCGACGTCGAATGGCCCATGTCCATCGCCTCCCACTCCAGCGTGTCCGGGGCGAAGTACGCCATCTGGCCCGGCGCACCCGGACGGCCCGCCGAAGCAGGATCGAGGCCGTTCAAGGCGAACACGCCCCCAACCGCATCGTGACCGACAATCAATCCAGCTTGCGGCTGCCACGCCGGGTCGAAAGCCGCGGGAAACGCGTTGATCTGAGCCAGGCTTGGCGTGCCGTGCACACCAGAAACGGATCCACCGCCGAACACGCGCACCCAGCCGTCATCCACGACCAACCCGCCACAGTTGAGCACGATCGAGCCCAGTGCCGAACGTGCAGTCACCTGCAACCGAAGCAAGCCTCGGCGACCTTCGGCAGGATCTACCGGCAGCACCGTCAGCGGCACCGAACTGCCCGCGAACAGCTCCTCCAGCGCCGACCATGCCGGATCGTCCACATCAATCAGCTCATCGAGTTCGCGCACCCAGCGATGGTCGCAGGCCTGGGAACGCGCGGATACCCGCCCGCCCAGGCCGACGGCCGGCGACGACTTGACGACTTCACGACATGAGATGTCTAG
>JBOHCW010000492.1:0-3328 GCA_050725375.1 Actinocrinis sp.
GCGCTGCCCGGCCTGGTGGACCTGCACACCCACCTGCGCGAGCCCGGACGTGAGGACGCCGAGACCGTCCTCACGGGCACGCGCGCGGCCGCGGCCGGCGGGTTCACCGCCGTGCACGCCATGGCCAACACCGACCCGGTCGCGGACACCGCGGGCGTGGTCGAACAGGTCTGGCGGCTCGGCCACGAAGCCGGGTACTGCGACGTGCGGCCGGTCGGCGCGGTGACCGTCGGACTCAAGGGCGAGCGGCTGGCCGAGCTCGGCGCGATGGCCGACTCGGCCGCGCGAGTGCGCGTGTTCTCGGATGACGGGCACTGCGTCTCGGACGCGGCGCTGATGCGTCGGGCGCTGGAGTACGTCAAGGCGTTCGGCGGCGTCATCGCGCAGCACGCTCAAGAGCCGCGACTGACCGAGGGCGCGCAGATGAACGAGGGCGAGCTGTCCGGCGTACTGGGCCTGCGCGGCTGGCCTGCCGTGGCCGAGGAGGCGATCATCGCCCGCGACGTGCTGCTGGCCGCGCACACCGGCTCGCGGCTGCACGTCTGCCACCTGTCCACCGCCGGCTCGGTCGAGATCGTGCGCTGGGCCAAGGCGCGCGGCTATCCGGTGACGGCCGAGGTGACACCGCATCACCTGCTGCTGACCGAGGACCTGATCCGCGGCTACGACCCGCTCTACAAGGTCAACCCGCCCCTGCGCTCGCCCGCCGACGTCGAGGCCGTGCGCGCCGGACTGGCCGACGGGACCATCGACGCGGTGGCCACCGACCACGCCCCGCACCCGGTCGAGGCCAAGGACTGCGAGTGGGCCGTGGCCGCCATGGGGATGCTGGGCCTGGAGACGGCGCTGTCAGTGGTGCAATCCACAATGGTGGACACGGGGCTGCTGGACTGGGCGGGCGTAGCCGACCGGATGTCGGCGCGGCCGGCCCGGATCGGCGGGCTGAGCGGGCACGGACGGGGGCTGGCCGCCGGTTCGCCGGCCAACCTCGTGCTGGTCGACCCCGCGGCGTCGCGGGTGATCGACCCGGGCGCGTCCCAGTCGCTCTCGCGCAACACGCCGTTCGCGGGGATGAAGCTGCCGGGCGCGGTGATCGCGACCCTGCTGCGCGGATCGGCGACGGTCCTGGACGGAAAGGTGGTGCAGCGGTGAGCGGGACGGCGGCTGCCCTGACGGCCGGAGCCCGGGCGACGAACGCGGCGGCGCGCAGCGCTCCGGTCACGCACTGGACCGGCCGGATCCTGTTGAGCCTGCTGGTGCTCGCCGTGCTCAGCGGCATCTACTGGCTGATGTGGCGCGGCTGGAAGAACCGCGCCGCGCGGCAGAGCGATCTGCCCGCGCCGCCGTCGGCCGCGCCCGAGGGCAGCGACCTCGGCGAGGCGGTCGAAGGCGTGTACGCGTCGACGACGACGCACGGCGACTGGCTCGACCGCATCGCGGTGCACGGGCTCGGCGTACGCAGTAACGCATGGGTGCGCGTCGGTAAGGCAGGGGTGCTGTTCGAGCGCGAGGCCGCGCCGGACGTGTTCGTGCCGCTGGAGGACGTCGAAGGCGTGCAGGCCGCGCCCGGCATCGCCGGCATGGTCACCGGCGGCGAGGGCCTGGTGCTGCTGACCTGGCGGCTCGGCGACAAGACGGTGGATACCGGCTTCCACCCGCGTGCCAAGGGCGACCGCGCCCGGCTGATCGACGGGGTGGACGCCCTGCTGACCGAGAGGACGACGGCATGACCGTGACAGCTGCCGACATTTCCGGGGCGGTACTGGTGCTCGAAGACGGCCGGGCGTTCCGCGGCGAGGCCTACGGCGCCGTCGGCTCGACCTTCGGCGAGGCCGTCTTCTCCACCGGAATGACCGGCTATCAGGAGACGCTGACCGACCCGTCCTATCGCGGGCAGGTCGTGGTGATGACCGCCCCGCACGTCGGCAACACCGGCGTCAACGACGAGGACCCGGAGTCCGGACGGATCTGGGTCAGCGGCTACGTGGTGCGCGACCCGGCGCGTCGGGTGTCGAACTGGCGCGCCGTGCGCTCGCTCGACGAGGAGCTGGAAGCCCAGGGCGTGGTCGGCATCAGCGGCATCGACACCAGGGCGCTGACCCGGCACCTGCGCGAACGCGGCGCGATGCGGGTGGGGATCTTCTCCGGCCCGGACGCGCGCCGGGACCTGGACGCGCTGGTCGGGCGGGTCGCCGCGAGCCCCGAGATGGCCGGGGCGAACCTGGTGGGCGAGGTGACCACGGCCGAGCCGTACGTCGTGCCCGCGATCGGCGAGAAGCGGTTCACGGTCGCCGCGATCGACCTGGGCATCAAGTCGATGACGCCGCACCGGATGGCCGAGCGCGGCATCGAGACGCACGTGCTGCCGGCCGGGACGCCGCTGGAACAGGTGCTGGCGCTCAAGCCGGACGGGGTGTTCCTCTCCAACGGACCGGGCGACCCGGCCACCGCCGAGCCCGAGGTCGCGCTGACCCGCGGCCTGCTGGAGCGGCGGACACCGGTCTTCGGGATCTGCTTCGGCAACCAGGTGCTCGGCCGCGCGCTCGGCTTCGGCACCTACAAGCTCAAGTACGGGCACCGCGGCATCAACCAGCCGGTACAGGACCGGCTGACCGGCAAGGTCGAGGTCACCGCGCACAACCACGGGGTCGCCGTCGACGCGCCCGCGGACCGGGTCAGCGAGACCCGGTTCGGACGGGTCGAGGTCAGCCACGTGTGCCTGAACGACGGCGTGGTCGAAGGGCTGCGCTGCCTGGACGTACCCGCCTTCTCGGTGCAGTACCACCCCGAGGCCGCCGCCGGACCGCACGACGCGGCCTACCTGTTCGACAGATTCGTCGAACTCATGCAAGGCGAACGCGGGCGCCGCGTGGAGCCGATGCAGACCGCGAACAACGACGACGTGAAGGGCGGGGCCTGATGCCCAGGCGCGACGACCTCGGCTCGGTCCTGGTGATCGGCTCCGGCCCGATCGTCATCGGCCAGGCCTGCGAGTTCGACTACTCCGGCACCCAGGCGTGCCGGGTGCTGCGCGCCGAGGGGCTGCGCGTGGTGCTGGTCAACTCGAACCCGGCCACGATCATGACCGACCCGGAGTTCGCCGACGCCACCTACGTCGAGCCGATCACCCCCGAGTACGTCGAGAAGATCATCGCCAAGGAGCGCCCGGACGCGATCCTGCCGACGCTGGGCGGTCAGACCGCACTCAACGCTGCGATCGCGATGCACGAGCGCGGCGTTCTGGAGAAGTACGGCGTCGAGATGATCGGTGCGAACTTCGACGCCATCCATCGCGGTGAGAACCGCGAGCTCTTCAACGCCATTGTGC
>JBOHCW010000493.1:0-12417 GCA_050725375.1 Actinocrinis sp.
CGCCGGCGCGGCGCGCGCCGCGCCCGCCGGCTACCCGCACGAGCTGAGCGCGAACAACCGCGCCTGGGCGCGGCTGTGGCGGTCGAGCATCTCAGTGCCCGGCGACGCAGTCACGACCGCGCAGATCCACGCCTCGATGTTCTACCTGCTCGCGAGCATGCGCGCCGGAGTCACGTGGAGCACGAGCCCGGGCGGGCTGTCGTCGAGCGGCTACGGCGGTCACGTGTTCTGGGACATGGAGACCTGGATGTACCCGGCGCTGCTGGCGCAGTACCCTGACATCGCGCGCGGCGCGGACGCCTACCGGCAGAAGCTGCTGCCCGCGGCCGAGGCGAACGCGGCGAGCCTGTCCACGCCCGCCCAGCCGATCAAGGGCGCCAAGTTCCCGTGGGAGAGCGCGCTCGACGGTACGGAACAGACCCCGCCACCCAATACGGAGGGGGTCGACGAGCTGCACATCAACTCCGACATCGCCCTGGCGCAGTGGCAGTACTACCAGGCCACCGGCGACCTCGAGTGGCTGCGCGACGGCGCCTGGCCCGTGCTCAAGGACATCGCGGACTACTGGTCCAGCCGCGCCGTGGCCGACCCGGCCGGCGGATACGACATCGACGACGTGCGGGGCGCGGACGAGTACCACGGCGGCGTGGACAACTCCGCGACCACCGACGCCGGCGCGCAGACCTCGCTGCGCATCGCGGTCCAGGCCGCCGCGATCCTTCACGTGCCGGCCGATCCGGCGTGGAGCACGGTCGCGAACGGTCTGAAGATCCCGGTGGACGCGGCGGACAACATCCACCCGGAGTACGACGGCTACGCGGGCCAGACCGTCAAGCAGGCCGATGTGACGCTGCTGCAGTATCCGTGGAACGTGCCGATGGCGCCGAGCCTGGCGCAGAACGACCTCGACTACTACGCGGCGCACACCGATGCGAACGGCCCGTCGATGACCGACGCGATCGCGGCGATCGACAGCGCGCAGCTCGGATCCTCGGGCTGCACCGTCTACAGCTACCTGCAGAACAGCGCGACCCCGTTCCTGACCGCACCGTTCGATCAGTGGTATGAGACGCGCAGCGGCGGAGCGTTCGACTTCACCACTGGCGAAGGAGGCTATCTCCAGGAGTTCCTGTACGGGTTCACCGGGCTGCGCTGGGGAACCGACGCGGTCACCGTCAACCCGTTCCTGCCCGCCCAGCTGCCGGGCGTGGACCTCACCGGCCTCAAGTGGCACGGCAGCACCTTCGACATCTCCGTCGGACAGGACACCACGACGCTGACCCTGGGCTCCGGCCCGGCGCTGGCAGTGCGCGACGGCAGTGGCGCCCTGCACAAGGTCGCGCCCGGCACGCCGCTGCGGCTGCTGACCCGCCACCCGGCTGCGACGGCCCAGCCATCCAGCTGCACCGGGCCGATTACGCAGCCCTCGACCGGCCGCTGCGTGGACATCCAGTGGGGCAACAGCGCCGACGGCACGCCGCTCGACCTGTACGACTGCAACAGCTCCGCCGCGCAGAACTGGACGCGCCCCGGCGACGGCACCGTGACGTCTCTGGGCAAGTGCATGGACGTGCAAGGCGGCAACAGCGCCGACGGCACACCGGTGGACCTCTACACGTGCAACCACACCGCCTCGCAGCAGTGGACCTACGACCAGCAAACCGGCCGGCTGCAAGCCTTCGGCAAATGCCTCGACGCGTCCGGCGGCGGCACCGGCAACGGCACACCGCTCGTCGTCAACACGTGTGATGGCGCTACCAGTCAGCAGTGGCACCTGACGGCCTGACCATGAAGTCGTGACCATGAAGTCGTAGCTGTGCGAGGCTCCGATCGGAACCTCGCACAGCCATTGCCAATACGGCATCGGCGGCCGGGCCTCGGGGCTCGGCGAGAGCTCGCCGTGCACACCGTGACCACGAACCGGGTGCGCGCGGGGGACTACGAGGGCTTCCTAGCCGGTCGGTCGCAGGTGTGCGATTACTGCCGGGACCACTTCTGGTTGCCGTTGCCGTTGCAGGTCCAGATCTCCACCGCGGTGCCGTTGGCGGTGCCCGCGCCGGTCACGTCCAGACAGAGGCCTGACTCGCGGCCGACGACCGTGCCGTCGGAGTTGACGGTCCACTGCTGGTTGGTCCCGCCGTTGCAGTCCCAGATCTCCACCCGGGTGCCGGCGGCGGTCGCGTGGCCCGGCACGTCGAGGCACTTGTTGCCGTAGACCTGCAGTGCGCCGTTGGACAGGGCCGTCCACTGCTGGTTGGTGCCGCCGTTGCAGTCCCAGATGTCCAGCAGCGTGCCGTTGGACGTGGCCTTGCTCGGCACGTCCAGGCACCGGTTGGAGGCGACGCCGCGCAGCACGCCGCCGGTGCCGCCACCCCCGCCGCCACCGCCACCGGGGTTGGTCCCGGTTCCCCAGCCCCACTGCAACCGGTCCAGACCGGACTGGTTGTTCAGCGTGACCGAGAGGTTCGTGCCGCTGCCCTGCAGTGTCGTGATCGCACAGGACGCGTTCTCGCACGGCCCGGGCCCGTTGGTCTGGTTGGTCTGCTTCACGCCCGTCCAGAGCACCGACCCGATGCCCATGCTGCGCACCGTGTCAGTGATCGCATAGAGGTATGACAGGTCGTTGTTGCCGTCCTTGGGGCCGTTGTAGTTGACCCCGGTGTTCATCGGCACGCCGAACTCGGTCAGCACCGCGCGGCTGCCGTAGCCGCACAGGTTGCCCTGGAAGTCGCTGACCCACGCCGCCTCGGTGGTGTGCGAGTCGCCGAACATGCCGTAGATGTGGATCGAGAGCAGCGTGCCGTTCAGCCGCGAGTCGGCGCCGACCGCGCACAGGTTCCCGTCGGAGTACAGGCCCGGAACGATGATCCGCCCGCGCGGGATGTTCGAGTAGCGCGAGACGAATCCGGCCTCGAAGTTGGTCAGGTCGGTGGCGTTGTACCCGTAGGGCTCGTTGAAGATGTCGAAGTACACGTTGCTGCTGCCGCCGTACTTCGCGGTCACCGTGTCCCACATCTGGTAGAAGGAGTTGGTGTCGCTGACCTTCCCGCCCTGCAGCCACGGGGCGATGATCACGTTCATGCCCAGAGCCGTCGCCGCGTCCAGGGCCGCGGTGTAGCTGCCCCACCACGACCCGGAGGTGGTCGCGGCGTTCATGCCGAGGCGGACGGTGTTGGCGCCCAGGGCCTGGAAGCCCTTGAGGATCGCGGTCGACTTCGTGTAGGTGGTGGCGTAGTTGTCCGAGGTCGACAATCCGACCGGGATGTTCGGGCCGGTGATGAAGTTGTCGTTCGGGTCAGCCCAGTTCACGCCGTGGAACTGGGTCGTGGCGGCTCTCGCCGGGCTCGCGTGCGACGTCTGGACGGCCACGAGGGCGCCCAGTAGCAGCACGAGCGAGACGATGGCGCCGATGGCGCGCCGCGATCGGTGTAGGTGTAGAGGGATGCTCAAAGTCCTTGTCCCGTCAGCAGGTGTCATCCGAGGTTCCACTGTTGGTTGGTGCCGCCGTTGCAGGTCCACAGTTCGACCAGTGCGCCGTCGGCGGTGGACGCGCCGGTCACATCGAGGCACAGGCCTGACTGCGCCCCGGTGACGGTGCCGTTGGAGTTGACGTTCCATTGCTGGTTGTTCTGGCCGTCGCAGGGCCAGATGATCACCTTCGTGCCGGCGCTGGTGCCCCGGCCGTTGGCGTCCAGGCAGTCCGTCGTGCCGCTGTTGGTGACGGTCAGCTCGTTCGAGGAGGTACGGGTCCAGGTCTGGTTGGCTTGGCCGTTGCAGCCGTAGATCTGCATCTGCGTGCCGCCGGTGGTGCTGCCGTTCGGGTCGTCCAGGCACTTGCCCGCGGCGCCGTTCGCGTGCAGGGCGCCGGTGCTGACGCCGTTGCCGGTGGCGGCGTATCCGGCGGCGTTGATGTTGGCCTGTACGGCGGCCTCGGTGGCGTCGGAGGGGTAGCCGGAGGTCATCGCGCCCTCGTAGAAGGTTCCGGCGCCGCCGTCGCTGTTGTCTCCGCCGATGCCCAGCAGGATCGCGCCTTCCTTGTGCATCGGGTAGTAGCCCGGCGGGCGCGGTCCGCTGTAGAAGGTGGACAGGCTTCCCGACTGGGCGTTGCCGCCGCGGATCGCAAACTGGTTCGAGGCGCCCTTGATGATCGCGGTGGTGAACCGGTAGTTGATCGTCGGGTCGCCGGGGTTGACGCTGTTGACGTTGGATCCGGAGAACAGGCCGTTCTCCAGGTCGGCCATGATCCAGGGGCCGTTGCCGGCGCCGCGGTCCCAGTAGGAGGCGTTGCCGAAGTAGATCGCCTCCATGGTGCCGTTGCCGTCGTCGTTGTTGCTGGTCTCGGCGTTGCCGTAGTCGAAGCAGCACCCGCCGTTGTAGTGCGTTCCGTCCACCACGTCGTACTCGCCCTCGGGGTTGTTCCCGGTGGCGACCCCGTTGGTGGTGTCGTCGCGGTACCCGATGCCGGGCGCGGTGAAGACCCCGTAGGCCTTCTGCCCGCCTACGGTGATCGGCGCCGCGGTGGCGTTGGCGGGCTTGTCGGGGGTGTGCACGTAACCGCCCGCGGGCGCCGGGGTCAGGTTGTTGCCTCGCCCGGACTGGTCGTAGATCACGGTGATCACGCAGGATGTGCCCGCGCAGAACGTGTCCTGCGCGGCGGCGTCGGCGACCGCGCCGGCGGAGAGCAGGCCGATGTTCGTGGTCGCATTGTCCGAGGAGCGCCGCACCTGATACAGCGGGCCGCTGTACGCCCCGTACAGGGCACGTGTCGTCGAGTGCGCCGCCACACAGGGCGTGCCGCCGGCCGCGTAGATGTCACACGGACCCTGCGACGCGGCGTGCGCCGCACCGGCCGTGGCCGCGGTGCCGACGAACGTGCCGAGCGCGACCGTGAGTGCGGCCCCGATGCCGCCGATACTTCGGCGGCCGCTCCATGCGCTTGTTCTCATCTGGTCTCCCGCTCCACGAGGGGCACGGCTCATCGACTGTTAGCGCTAACATCCCATCTCGCCGGCGCCCCGCTCCGCGAAAGAAGAATCAAAGGAGGGGCCTGAGACGGTTCGGCATGCAGACGGTGCCCGACCCTCCGGAACCTGTCAAGCGGTGCGAAGATCGCCGACTGTGTGGTTGAGCGCGCGGCGTGTCGAGTTCTCACGCACCATCACACGGCGGCCACAAGCCGCGGAGGTTTGTGCGGAGCAAGACGCGACCGTGCATCGCCGTGGATCGCCGTGGGCCGGGACAGGCGCGGCCGGCGCACGGTATGAATCATTTTCCAACATGCGGCTTGGTTTCACGGATCTCACGCCAGCCGATCGATCCCGCAGAACACCCTCATACACAGCTGCCTTCGCTCGCGTGTCCGCCCGAAGGTTCTCCGGCGACTTCCCGCCGGGCGGTCAGGCGGTCAGTCGGTCAGGGTGGCGAGGAAGGCGCGGGCGTCGGCCGGGTCGCGGGTTTCGTGCAGGCGGCGCAGCGCGATGACGGAGGGGTCGGTGGGCCCTGTTGACCCGGTGGAGAGGAACGCTTCCAGTGCGCTGTAGTCGCGTTCGTCGGCACGGGCGACGATGTCGAGCAACTGGGCGTGTGCCTCGTCGATGAGGCCGAAGCCGGCGAGGCCGATGAGGCTCAGGGCTCTGGCCGCGACGTTGCCCGCGGCGGCGGCCCGGCCAAAGCGCTCGAGGGCCTCGCGGTCGCGGCCCTGGGCCAGGTCGAGCATCGCGGCGAACATCACCGCGTCGGTGTTGCCGGTCTGTGCCCACTGCTGCGCCAGCTCTCGCACCTGCCGCGCGTGCGGGCCGCGGCCGGACAGCGCGCCGGCATCCTGCCGCATCAGCAGTGCCGCCAGGATTCCGAGCGCGCTTTCGTCGCCGCCGTCGACGGACTCACGCGCAACGGCCTCGGCGTCGTCCAGACGGCCGGTCGCGGCCAGCAACGCGGCCAGGATGCGCCGAGCGCCGCGATGTCCGGCGCCGACGGCCCGGCGCAGGATCCGCTCGGCTTCCCGCAGCCCTTCAGACGGCGCGAGTGGACTGATCTGTTCGACCAACTGCTCGGTCGGCCGGTCGCCGGACATCAGCTGCGTCAGCGGCCCCCCGATCAGCAGAACCACCTCGCGGTAGTCCGGGGTGCCCAAGCCGAGCGCGCCGAAGAGGCTCGCGTCCCGCGTAGCACTGCCGCGTTTTATCAGCAGCACGGCCAGGTCGACCATCGCTCGCATGTCGCCCTGATCGGCCTCTCGCCGCAGGTGGACCTCGGCCTCCTGCACGTGTCCCAGACGCACGAGCAGTTCGCCCAGGTACGCGCCGGCTCCGGGGACCTGCGCCTCGACGGCCCGGCGGAAGAAGGGCTCTGCCTCGGTCCATCTGCCCTCGCGCGCCAGCGCGTCGGCCAAGGGGATCAGGACCCCGGTGTCTACCGCGTCCGCGCCCTCGCGCAGCAGCGGCAGTGCCTCGGCCTGCCGCCCCGCTGAGACGAGCGCGATCCCGAGACTCGCGCCCGCGCTTCGCACGAGTGCGGGTTTGCCGCCGCCCTTTGCCTGATCGAAGGCGGCCCGCGCGCCGTCGACGTCGCCCATCTGCACCAGCACGATGCTGAGCTGGAGTCCCGCTGACGCCGCGAGGGCCGGGTCATCGCATTCGGTGGCCAGCCGATAGAGGTCGCGGGCGCCGGCCAGCTCTCCGCGATGCTTCAACAGCAGTGCGAGGTTGATAGCCGCCCCCGGCCATACCTTGCGGTGTCGCGAATCGACCGCCTGCCGATACACCTGTTCGGCGTCGGCCAGGTTCTCTTTCTTCTCCAGCAGCAATCCGAGGCGAAAGGCGGCCTGTGGTGCGTAATCCTGATGATCGAAGTCCAGGACCCTGCGGAACGCCGCGCAGGCGCCTTCGATATCGTCCTGCTTCGCCAAAAGCGCGCCGAGTCTGAGGGCCGCGAAGGGAGCCGCGGCCAGATGGCCCGAGTCGGCCCCCCGCCGGTAATACGAGCACGCGCCGGCCACGTCGCCCTCGCGCTCCAGGAGCAATCCGAGCGCTCCGGCCGCGAGCGGCGCAAAGTAGGTGTCCGCCGACTCGGCGACCTGCCGATAAATGTCGCGCGCGGCAGCGGCCCGCCCCTCGCCTTCCAGTGCCTGTCCCTGCTTGTACAGGGCCCGGTCCGAAGCGCCCGGCCGGCCGGTTTCGCCGGGGCCGACGCCCCTCGGCGGCGAAGCACCCACCGGATCAGAAGGCTGATCGCTCATGCCTACACGGTAGCCCGCCACCCGTCGGACGCCACCCTCACCGGCTGCCCGATCGACGCCGAATCACCAAGCCGATCCCGGCAATCGGCCGTACCCGGGCACTGCCCCATGGCGGCCCGTCGAGGACCGGGCCCGTCCCATCCCCTGGCCGCCCACACTGTTGGTGCGGCGGCGCTGTGTGCCGAGCACGGACTGTCAGGCACCCCCGGTGCCGATGGCTGTGCCGATGCCGTAGGTGACGGCCATGGCCAAGGCGCCCCCGATGAGGTTGCGGGCGATGGCGGGTGCGGGTCGGGCTCTGCCGAGACGCGCTCCGGCGTACCCGGTGCCGGTGAGGCAGCCTGCGACGACCAGGACGGTGGCCGGGACGCGGGCGGCGGCGGGTAGCAGGATGGCCAGCAGCGGGAGCAGCGCTCCGGTGGTGAAGGCGAGGAAGCTGGCCGCGGCGGCGTGCCAGGGGTTGGCCAGGGTGTCGGGGTCGATGCCGAGCTCGGCTTCGGCGTGCGCGGCGAAGGCGTCGTGGGCGGTGAGCTGCTCGGCGACCTCGGCGGCCAGGGCCGGGCTCAGACCCTTGGCCCGGTAGAGCGCGGTGAGTTCGGCGAGTTCCGCCTCCGGGCTTTCGGCCAGTTCGCGACGCTCCAGGCGCAGCAGGGCACGTTCGCTGTCGCGTTGGCTGCTGACCGAGACGTACTCGCCGGCGGCCATCGCGAGGGCGCCGGCGAACAGTCCGGCGACGCCGACGGTCAGGATGGTGGTGCGGGACGTGGTGGCTGCGGCGATGCCGACGGCGAGCCCGGCGAGGGAGACCACGCCGTCGTTGGCGCCCAGGACGGCGGCGCGCAACCAGTTCAGGCGCACCGCCATGCCCGGGTCGTGCGCTTCGTCGTGGCCGGGGGCAGTGCGCATCGGCTGGCTCATGTCACCACGGTAGGAATGGGCCGGGCGTGCGGGCACGGGCCGAAGGCCCTGATGTCAGGGGCTGGCCGGCAGGGAGGGCAAGAAACGGTCGGTCACGCGACGCAGGGCGCTCATCACTGTTCTGGGCGCTCGAACATGCGCGGGTGCGTGTGAGCGCGACGCGTAGGGCGGTTGGCGGCGAGGGACGGGACGAAGTGCTCTGCGGTGCGTGGGGCGAGCCGGACCGTCCGATCTCGTACGTGGGGTTCGGTCGCTGCTTTAGGCGTTGCGGGATCTGAACACTCGCGCGAGCAGTCCGCCGCCGGTGCTTCGCTCGCGGGGCGGGCAGCTGCAGCGCTGGGTGCGCGGGACGCCGGCCAGGACCTGTTCGATGTGCATGCCGCAGCCGCGATAGGTCGCCTTGCCGCAAGTCTTGCAGGTGGCACGCTGACACATGGTCATCTCTCCTTCGGCCGTTCCCAGGATCGCGGACGGTTGAGTCCCGCGAGGATTGCGGGACCGGGCGTCACCCCGTCAGAGCCGACACGGCGCGCCTTGCGACGTAACCGGCGACGTTCCCTGCGACAAGCGTGCTCCAGGGCAGCGTGTCGCAGTTCGCGGAGCGCCGGAATGCGGCCTGCTGCTTAGGCCAGGGACATGAACAGCTTCTCCATCCGCGCCACGCTCTCGGTGCGCTGGGCCGGGTCGTCCGAGTCCTCCAGGCACTGCTGCAGGCCGCTGGCGATCACGGCGAATCCGGCCCGGTCCACGGCGCGGGAGACGGCGGCGAGCTGGGTGACGACCTCGGCGCAGTCGCGGCCCGACTCGAGCATCGCGATCACGCCGCGGATCTGACCTTCAGCGCGCCGCAGGCGATTGGTGACCCGAGTGACGGTATCGGTCTCGATCTGCACGGCTGGTTCCCTCCGGGAGCGTTCACCGACTATACCCTGCCGGGTATTTGCGCTCCCAGCCGCCGGCGTAGCGTCGGCGGCTGATCGGGGAGCCGGACCGCCACCTCGCATACCGGGATGTGGCATGCCGAGATCTTCGCGCTCGGGCGGCTCGCGGTGCTCTCGCGGTCAGGCGTGCTGGCCGGTGTGCGCGGCGGTCGCGGGTCGCAGCGTGGGGTCGTCGTGGAATTCGCGGACGGCGGCGTAGGCGCGGGGGCCGTAGACGGTGCCGGGGCCGCCGTTCATCATGATCGCGACGCCGATCGCTTCGGCGGCTTCCTGAAGGGTGACGCCGTGGCGTACGGCCGCGTGGGCGTGGGCGGCGATGCAGCCGTCGCATTGCCGCGTGACGGCGATGGCCAGGGCGATCAGTTCCTTGGCCTTCACGTCCAGCGCGCCGTCGGCCAGGGCGGCGTCGTGCAGTTGCTTGTAGCCCTCGTAGACGGCGGGGATGGCGCGGCGCAGTTCGCGGGCGGGTTCGCGCAATTCGTCGCGTACCGAGGATCCGTAGTTCATGGTTCGCTCTCCGTTCGGTCTTCGACCAGTGCGGCCGACTTGAGTCTGCGACGGGTTCTCGAGTTCGGCTCGGGGCTTTCGTCCCGGGTTCGCCCTCTCAGGCCCGCAGACGGGTGACCGCCGCTTCGAGCGTCCACCTCGCGGGCCCGTGCCCGCGGCGTGCCGATACGCGCAGCCCTACGTGGCGGCGTCTGCCAATGCGGCATGGGCGAGCAGGTACGCCGCCAGCCGGCGCGCCTCCTGTGCGGTCAAGCTCGCCCAGAGCGTCCCGATGTCCTGGGGCTGAGGGTAGGTGCTCAGCGACACTCGCCCCACCGGATGCCCCAGCCGCTCCAATCGCAGATCGCCGACCGCGAATTCGCGTCCGCACGCCGTGCGCACCACATCGCGGCCCGCATCGCGCTGGGCGCCTCCAAGGCCGTCTCCCGGCTGCTCGTAGATGCCTTGCGGTGTCACGGTCCGCCTCCTCGCCTCATACCCCACCAGGTACTAGCGACAACGTCGAACGGGCGACGTCGATTCCGTGAGGTCTGCCTCGGGAGCCTCGCCTACCGGCGTTTGAGGTTGAGCGCCAGGCCGGGTACGAAGAAGGACAGAAGGAAGACCGGCAGGATGCTCTTCCCTGTGCAGCGGAAGGCGACGCTCTCGCCGTCGGCGGCGTCGAAGGTCTTGGTCCGGCTGGAGTTTCGGCCGCTGCGCACTTGCAGGGTGTGGTGTCCACGTTCGACCGGCGTCTCGAACGTTGCGTTCATGTCGACTGAGCCGACGCGCTCCCCGTCGAGCACGACGTCGTACGCGCCGCGGCGGACCTCCACTCCGATCGCTTTGTGCGTCAGCGTCAACGTCGCGGCCATCGTTGGTCTCCTTTTGTGTGTTAGGGCGATTCTCCTCGCCGCGCGGACCGGCGACATTAGTCCTGCCCGTGTCGGCGCGGCATTGTTCGACCCGTCGATTCCGCGACCCGCGCTCAACCGGCTCGGCCGCGCGCGGGCTGCGTGATTCCGCCCGCTTCGGCGCGGGTGGCGTCCACCACCTCCCACTGCGCCGTGGTCAGACTCGCGAGCGCGGCCGGGAACACTCCGTCCTGCTCCTTGAGTATGTGCCGACGCAGCACGCCGAGTACGTCCAGAAGCGCGTCGGGCCAGCCCGGATCGCTCGGAACCCCCGGCCCGGCCTGAGCGAGCACGGCCTCAATCAGTCGGTGCTCCGCCTCCAGCGCGGCGATCTGCTCCGGGAAGTCCCCGGCCAGGGCCGGAAACAACCCGCTCTCCTCCACCACCGTGTGCGGACCCAGGATCCGCGCGATCCGGCGCGCCGAGTGCGCCATCGCCGGCACGTCACCGGCCCGGTGCGCAGCGCGCGCCTCGCCGATCAGGTCGACGACCAGATCGTGCTCCAAGGTCAGCTCCCCGATCGAGGTCACCGACTGGCAACCGCAGTATTCGCACATATCTCCTCCTGTCCCACACCGAGAGACCTGCGCACCGCGGTCAGCGTGAACACCAGCGCGGCCGCGGCCACCGCCGCCAACAGGGCAAGGCCCGCGGCGTAGCTGCCGTACGCGCCATAGAGGGAACCCATCACCAGCGGCGGCACGAAACCACCCAGTCCACCGGCCGCGCCGACCACACCGGTCACCGAACCGATCTGGTCGGCCGGAGCCAGCCGCGCGACCAGGGCGAACGTCGCGCCGCTGCCGACGCCGAGTGCGGCGCCCATCGCCAGGAACGCGAACGTGCCCAATGGGATCAGCGCCGGCGCGAAAGCCTGCACGGCCGCGCCCGCCGCGACCGCGCTCAATGCCGTGGTCAGCACCGGCGGGGGTCCGAACCGGTCAGAGAGGTAGCCGCCGACCGGGCGCATCGCGACGGCGAGCAGAACGAATCCGGCCATCCGATTGGAAGCGTCGGCCTGCGCCAGCCCGTAACCGTTCTTCAGGTATGTGGGCAGATAAACCGAGAAGGCGACGTAACCGCCGAAGGCGACCGCGTACAGCGCCGAGGCCTGCCAGGTCACCCGCAGCCGCAGCGTCGTGCCCAACCGGGCCGCCAGGCCGGCGACCGGAACCGAACGCCCCGGAGCGTCGCGCAGCACCAAAGCGGCGATGAGCGCGTATGCGCCGAGTGCGACCGCGGTGATCACGAACGGCGCCGCCGTGCCGTGCGCCCTGACCAGGTTCACCGTCGTCAGAGCGCTGATCGCGGTTCCGCCCATCCCGGCCCCGAACACCCCGATCGCCAGACCTCGCCGCTCGGGCGGGAACCACGCGTTGACGAAGGGAACGCCCACCGCGAACGCGGTACCGCCGATGCCGAGGAAGAACCCCCCGACCAACAGCGCGCCGAGCGAGGAATGTCCGGCCAGTCCCAGGTAGAGCACCGGGACGATCGTGGCCGCGGACACCAGCGGGAACATCACCCGCCCGCCGAACCGGTCGGTTAACGCCCCCACCGGGATACGCCCGAGCGAGCCGACCATCACCGGCACGGCCACCAACAGCGACTGCTGGAACGAGGACAGGTGCAGCGTGTCCTTGAAACGCGGCCCGAGCGGACTGAGCAACGCCCACGCCCAGAAGTTCACCGCGAAACCCACCGTCGCCACCACGAGCATCAACCCGCGGCGCCCGCCCGGCGCCGCGGACGCACTCGGTGCGGGTGTATGCGCCTCGTCGTCTCCGGCAGACGCCATGACTCACTTCCTTCCTGAAGCCGGTCGCGCGGCCAAGAGCGTGCGGGTCCCCGATCCGAGACTCGCGTCGAAAGCCGGCGTCCACCGATATGCGGCCGTCAACGATCATCCGGGTACCGGGTG
>JBOHCW010000494.1:0-2475 GCA_050725375.1 Actinocrinis sp.
ACGAGGACGAGGACGCCTCGGAAGGTGCCAAGTAGCCGCGTCGGCGCCCGGTGCCACGGCCGCCGGACCGGCGGTCTTCCTGCCCGGCACGACGACTGAGGCGCTGGACGCGCTGGCGACGCGCCCGGACGCGACGGTGGTGGCCGGCGGCACCGAGGTGATGACGCGCGTCAACGCCGGCGCGCTGCGGCCCTCGGCGCTCGTGGTGATCGACCGGATCGACGACCTGCGCGGCGTGTGGTTCGCCGAGCAGGAAATTGTGCTGGGCGCGGCCACCACGTGCGCGGACCTCATGCACAGCGACGTGCGCGGGGTACTGCCCGCGCTCGCGCAGGCCGCGCGCTCGATCGCGGCCCCGGGTGTGCGCAGCCGGGCGACGCTGGGCGGGAACCTGCTGTCCGGCAAGCGCTCCGGCGGCGACACCGCGCCCGCGCCCGGACGCGACCTGCTCACGGTGCTGGTCGCGCTGAACGCCGTCGCGGTGTGCCGCTCCCCCGAAGGCTGGCGCCAGATGCAGGTGACCGAGCTGTACGCGCGCGACGGCGGCGTGGACCTGCGGCCGGGCGAACTGCTGACCGCGCTGCGGGTGCCGATCACCGGCGGGCCGCAGGGCTTCATGAAGGTCGGCACGCGCAGCGGCGCGGCGCGTCCGCTGGTCACCTTCGCGCTGGCAGCGGACCTGGCCAACCGGACGATCACGTGTGCGATCGGCGGCTTCTCGCCGGCCGCGGTGCGGGTCGACCATGCCGGGCAGTGGCTGACCGGGCACGTGGACTGGGACAACGGCGCGATCGCGGACCCGCGGACGTACCCGCGCTTCGCCCGGCTGATCGCCGAGGGACTGATGGTGCCGAGCGTGGCCGGTCCGGCCGGCTGGACCACGGCGACGGTGCCGCACGCGTACCGTGAGCACGCCGCGGAGATCTGCGCGCGGCGCGCGCTGGTGCGGGCGCTGCCTCCAGCCGGCTGGCTGGAGCAGGTCGCCGAATACCAGCAACGCGCGGAATTCCTGCGCAACAGGGCTATCGTCGATCGCGCCGAGCGCGGGCTGCCGACCCGGCCGCCGGTGCCCGGCGATCAGAGCGCCAGCGGTACGTACAACATCGCGCCGCCGCCGGACAGGCCGGCGCGGACTTCGGTCCAGCCGCCGGTTCAGGTACCGGGCCGGCCACAGATAACCGTCACAGTGAACCGCCAGCGAGGAGTCCGACCGTGAGCGAGCCGACGGAGCCCGGGGGCTGGGCGACCGCCGGCTACGACCTCGCCGTCAACGGGTCGCCGCAGCCGGTCGCGGGCGCCTGGATCGGCGAGAGCCTGCTGTTCGTGCTGCGCGAGCGGCTCGGGTTCACCGCGGTCAAGGACGGCTGCGGCGAGGGCGAGTGCGGCGCGTGCACGGTGCTGATGGACGGCCAGCCGACCGCCGCGTGTCTCGTGCCGGCGGCGGCCGCGACCGGCCGCGCGATCGAGACCCCGGAGATCCACGCGGTGCCGCAGCCGGACGCGGTGGCCACGGCGCTGGCCGCGCACGCCGGCGCGGGCTGCGGGTTCTGCCTGCCGGGCATCGGCATGGAGCTTCGCGCGCTGCTGGCGCGCAATCCGAAGCCGAGCGGCGCGGCCGTGCGCGAGGCGCTGAGCGGGCACCGCTGCCGGTGCCTGCCGCCCGAACGGTTCATCGCGGCGGCGGACGACGCGGCCAGGGCGCGGGCCCGCAACCGTGCGCAGGCCGGACCGCAGGCCCCGAACTCCGCGAACCCGGCGGCGGGCGCGGGCGGGCGGCCACAGCGGCAACAAGAACAGCCCAGGCCGCACGTACCGGCCCAGGCCGGACCCGGCAGCCGTAGCGGCGAGCAGGCCGGGGTCCCGGCGTGACCACCCCGACCTCTGTGCCCGGCTTCCTGATCGGCGAGCAGCTTCCCGCCTCACGCGCCGACACGGCCGAGCCGATCGAGTCCGAGGTCGCCGATTTCGGGCCCAACCTGGCCGAGCCGAGCCCGGCCTCCGGCGACGGCATAGGCCGCGTCGTGCCCGCTGCGAAGGCGACCGGCCGGTACCCGTACTCGGCCGACCTCGGCGTGCCGGGCATGCTGTGGGCCGCGATGACGCGCAGCCCGCACGCACGCGCGACCATCGCGGGCTGCGACACGTCCGCCGCGCTGGCACTTCCCGGCGTGCACGCGGTGCTGGCCGGCGACGAGCTGGGCGTCGCGGAGGTCGACTATCTCGGCCAGTGCGTGGCCATCGCGGCGGCCGAGCACCCGGCGATCGCGCGCGCCGCGTTGGAAGCCGTGGTCATCGACTACCGGCCGGACGAGCCGCTGACCGATCCGCGCCAGGCGTTCAGCGCCGCGCCGATCCACTCGGACGGCAACATCGCCGCGCACCGGTTCTTCACCACCGCGCCCGAGACCGCCGCCGCGCCGAGGCAGCGCGCCGCGCCCGGCCGTCCGGGTCCCGGCGCCGCGGTGGCCGCGTCGC
>JBOHCW010000495.1:0-8149 GCA_050725375.1 Actinocrinis sp.
GGCCTGGACCTGGGAGAAGCGCACCGTGGAGAGCGCGACGCTGACCGTGTTCGTCAACGAGGGCCTGCGCACCTGGCACGCCGAGCGCTATCCGGCCGCCGCGGACCGGATGGCGGTGGCCACCAACGGCTGGGAGCCGGAGATCCTCGGGCAGGCGAGGTATCCGGGTCCGGTGACCGGACGGCCGCTGCGGTTCGGCTACGTCGGCACGGTCACCGAGCAGATGCCGCTGACCCAGCTGTTCGAGGGCTGGAAGATCGCCCGCAAGCAGCCGGAGCTGGCCGAGGCGACCCTCGACCTGTACGGCCACCTGGGGTTCTTCCGCCAGTCCGCCGACCCGATGCTGGACAAGATCCCGCTGACCGAGGACGTCGGGGTCAACTACCGCGGTCCGGTGGCCAAGGCCGAGATCGGCCAGGCCTACCAGCGGCTCGACGTGCTGGTCTTCTGCGTGCCGGGCGCGAAGTACGTGACCTCGGGCAAGGTCTTCGAGTACATGGCGGCCGGCAAGCCGATCGTCTCGGTGCACGCGCCGGACATCGCCGCCGTGGACGTGCTCACCGGGCACCCGCTGTGGTTCGGCCTCGACCGGCTCGACGCGAACGCGGTGGCCGAGGCGATGGTCGCCGCCGCGCGCGCCGCCCGCGACCTGACCGAGGCGGACTTCGACGCCGCGCTCGCCCACGCGCAGAGCTACACCCGCGAGGCGACGCTCACGCCGCTGGAGAACCGGCTGCGCCGCATCGCGGGCTTCCCGGCGGAAGGTGACGCGGTGTCAGCCGGGCCGGCGCCGACCGATACGGTGCAGTCCGGCACGGACACAGCGTCGGCCGAAGCAGCGAAGGCGGCGTCGGATGGCTGAAGGTCGGACCGCACCGGGTCGGGCGGCAGCGGGTCGGAATGCTGAGAGGCAGATGACTGAGATAGGGAACGGCTCGGGCCGCCTGGCGGTCACCACGCCCTGGCACCCGTCGCTCCAGCGGCCGTTCGCCGGCTCGTTCGTGCAGGCCGCGACGGCGGCGGTGACCGCACGGTTCGAGCGGGTGGACCTTTACCACACCGAGGACTGGCCCGGCCCGGCGCACCCGTGGCAGGCCGCACTGGTGCGTAAGGCGTACGACGCGCTCGCCTCCGGCCCCGGCCGGCGGATCGTCTCGCGGGCCCGGATGACCGACGAGGGCTACTGGGCCACCGACGTGCCGACCCCGGTCACCCCGCGCCGCGACTACGCCGACTGGGCCGACAGCCACGAGAACGCGCTGCGCAACGTGCTGCCGAACGGCGTGTTCGACGCGGACGTCGTACACGGCCACGTCGGCATCTACGGCGGCTGGCTCGCCCTGCGCTTCGCCCGGCCCGACGCGCGCGTCGTGGTCAGCGAGCACGCCTCGTTCCTGGG
This sequence comes from Actinocrinis sp., assembly GCA_050725375.1. Lineage (GTDB taxonomy): Bacteria > Actinomycetota > Actinomycetes > Streptomycetales > Catenulisporaceae > Actinocrinis. The sequence continues at coordinate 1,400 of JBOHCW010000495.1, forward strand.
CAAGATCCTCGGCCAGCCGCGCTCCCGCGCCAAGTACGCGCAGGTGATGGAGCGCGCCGACGCGTTCCTGTGCGTCAGCGAGGGACTGCGCAAGCAGCTGGTCGAGGCCTTCCCGGCGCACGCGGGCAAGATCAGCGTCCTGCCGAACGCGGTCGACATCGAGGCGATGCCGCTGCGGCCGGAGCCGGTGGCCGCGCTGCACCGCTGGATCTACGTCGGCAAGGTCGTCGCGGCCAAGGGCGTGGCCGAACTGGTGGAGGCCTTCGCCCTGGCCGGGCGGGACGAGCCCGAGCTGCGGTTGACCATCCTCGGCGACGGCCTGCTCGTCCCGCAGCTCAAGGCCCGCGCGGCCGAACTCGGCGTCACCGAGCGGGTCGAGTTCCACGACGCGGTGCCGCCGGAGCAGGTCTTCGAGTTCATGCACGCACACGACCTGCTGGTGCACCCGAGCAAGTCCGAGACCTTCGGGATGACCACGGTCGAGGCGGTGGCGGCCGGGCTGCCGGTGCTGGTGACCAGGTGCGGCGGCCCGCAGGAGACCCTGGCCGGGCTCGACGGGATCGCCGGCCGGCTGATCGAGGTCAGCGACGACCCGGCCGTGATTGTGGACGGCTACCGGGTACTCGCCGAGGCGCACGGCCGCGGTGAGATCGACCCCGCTCACGCGCGTAAGGTGCTGATCGGGCGCTTCGGTTCGGCGGCCGTGGCCGAGCGGCTGATGGCCGTCTACGCCGGCGCGCCGCCGGCCGCTGCGGACGATCCCGCTCACATTGACGACATCGCAGGTCAGGGCGCCGAGACCGGCGCCACGCAACCGGGCGGCCCGACGGGCGCGTCCGACTCGGAGACGACGAAGGAGCGAGCATGAGCATCGCGTTCCTGGCGCTGGGCACGTCACGGGCGCGCGCCGTCTGCGGTTACGCGCAATTCCTCGTCGAACGCGGGATCCAGGTCGACCTGGTCACCGTGGACGAGCAGCCGTGGCGCGCCGAAGGACTGGACCAGCGGGTCCGGGTGCTGACGCTGAGCACCCGCGCCGACAAGCTGTTGTCGAACAAGGTGCTCGGCAAGTTCTACAAGCTGGTGCGGCCGTACGCGATGTGGCGGGCGGCACGCCGCCAGGCGCTGCGCAAGGTGGACTGGTCGCAGGTCGAGCAGGCCGTGATCAGCGACTCGCACGCCATCCCGATCGGCTGGCACCTGGCCCGCAAGTACCCCGGGCTGCCGGTGGCCTTCGAGCTGGACCGCACTCCGTACCTCGACCGGGCGCCAACCGGCCCGGCGTCCGCCCCCCACGACGCAGCAGGCCCCGACCCCGCCGGAACCGACGCTGCCCAGGCGATGACCGCAGCGGACAGCAGGAAATGAGCACCTTGACGACCGAGACGATGACGCCCGCCGCGCTGGCGACGCGTGAGCACCACGTGTTCCGTTCGCGCCGTTCCGGCGTGCCGCGGATGAGCGAGTACCTGCCGGAGCTGTGGGCCCGCCGCGAGTTCGTGTACGAACTCGCCCGGTGCACCCTGCGCGCGCAGAACTTCACGAACGCGTTCGGCCAGCTGTGGCTGGTGCTCAACCCGTTGCTGCTCGGCCTGGTCTACTACGTGCTGCAGGACATCCTGAGCAACGGCAAGCACCCGCACAACTTCTTCGCGATGCTGCTGGCCGGGCTGTTCCTCTACACCTTCTTCTCCAGCATCCTGAGCCAGTCCTCCGGTTCGATCATCGGCAGCAGCCGGCTGATCCTCAACAGCCGGCTGCCCCGGCTGGTGCTGCCGATCACCCAGATCGTCATCGCGTTCATGAAGTTCCTGCCCACGCTGATCGTGTTCTTCGTGGTGCACGAGATCGAGGGCCTGCCGTGGGGGCTGAACGCCTTCTACGCGATCCCGGCCTTCATCGAGGTGACGATCTTCGGCGCGGGACTGGGCTTCCTGTGCGCCACCGCGCAGGTGTACTTCCGGGACTTCTCCAACTTCCTGCCGTACGTCACGCGCATCTGGCTGTTCCTGTCCCCGGTGCTGTGGGACCTGGGGACCCAGCTGGCCAAGCACGACCTGAAGGCGCACGTCATCGCGCTCAACCCGCTCTCGCCGATGATCGGCACGTGGGGCGACGCCCTGGTGTACAACACCGCGCCGCACGGCACCTGGCTGCTGGAGGGCCTGGCCTGGGCCGTCGGCGCGTTCGTGCTCGGCGTGACCGTCTTCATCAGGAGGGAACGTGAGTTCTCTGTCCGCCTCTGACAACCGGGCCGCGACGAGTGAGGGCGCAGCAGTGACCGACAGCGCAGTGACCGAGAGCATCGTGACTGAGAGCGCCGTGACCGAGAGCACCATCGACGACGGCGCGGCGGCCGACAGCGCCCCGACCGGCAAGTCCGCGACCGACACGTTCACCGCGGCGCAGAAGGCCGCCGAGGAGAAGGCGGCCGCGGACAAGGCGGCGGCCGAGGCGGCCGCCACGGCGCAGGCCGCCGCCGACGAGGCCGCCGAGAAGGCGGCGATCGAGCGGGTCGGCGAGGCCCGGCGCCGCCGGATCCAGGTGTCCGAGCCCGAACTCGAAGAGCTGGACCTCGACCACCGGTACGCGATCAGCGTCCAGAACGTGGACATCACCTACCGCACCATCGTCGACCCGCGCGCCAACACCCTGCGGCACACGCTGACCCAGCTGGGCAAGGGCAAGCGCAGCCCCGGCCGCAAGGTCCGCGAGATCCACGCGGTGCGCGGCGTCTCGCTCGACGTCGCGCACGGCTCGGTCCTCGGCGTGATCGGCGCGAACGGCGCCGGCAAGTCCACCCTGATGCGGGCCATCGCCGGCATCCTGCCGCCCAACTCCGGCCAGATCGTGGTGAACGGCCGCATCAGCACGCTGCTGGCACTCGGCGTCGGGTTCAACGGGCAGCTGTCCGGCCGGGAGAACGTGATCCTCGGCGGCCTGGCCGCGGGCCTGACCCGCAAGCAGGTCAACGACCGCTTCGAGCAGATCGCCGCCTGGGCGGAGCTGGACGAGGCCATCGACATGCCGATGAAGTCGTACTCCTCCGGCATGTACGGCCGCCTCGCCTTCGCCGTCTCCACCCACATGGAGCCGGACGTGCTGCTGGTCGACGAGGCGCTGTCCACCGGAGACGCGCACTTCCGGCGCAAGTCGTACGACAAGATGCAGGAGCTGGTCGGCCAGGCCCGCACCATCGTGATCGTCAGCCACGGCCTGGCGGCCATCCGCGAGATGTGCGACGACTGCGTCTGGATGCACAAGGGCGAGGTCGTGCGCCGCGGCAACCCGGACGAGGTGGCCGCCGAGTACCTGGAGTTCCAGGGCGTGCCGCCGGACCCGAAGCGGGACGAGACCACCGACGAGACGTCCGACTTCGACGACGCCTTCGTGATGGAGGACGTCTGAGATGACGGCGCCCTCGGGGCCGCAGCCGGCGGCCGGTGCCCGCGAGTTCGATGTCACCCTCCTGAGCAGCGGACACGACGTCGCCGACGCCCGGCTGCACCGGCACTGCGCCGCGCTGCACCGGGCCGGGCTGCGCGTCGAGGTGATCGCCCGCGGCAGCGCGGCGGACGCACCCGCGCACGCCGCGTTCCGGCCGGTCGCCTCGCGCGGCTTCGCCGGCCGCGGCGTCGAGGCGCTCACGCTGCCCGCCCGCGCGCGCGGCGCCGTCATCGTCACCCTCGACCCGGACCTGATCCCGGGCGCGCGGCTGCACCGCTCCTTCGCGCGCGACCGTCGGCTGGCCGTGGACCTGCACGAGGACTACGTCGCGCTGCTCGAAGACCGCGCCTGGGCGAAGGGCGCGGCCGGAATGATCGCCAAGGCGTGGGCGCGCACGGCCGTCGCCCTCAGCCGCCGCGCCGACCTGACCGTCGTCGCCGACGAGCACGTGCCGCCGGCCACGGCCGCGCACCGGCTCGTGGTGCGCAACCTGCCCGATCTGAGCCTGCTGCCCCCGGCCGGCGCCGACCTCGACGCGACGCCGCGCGCGCTGTACATCGGCGACGTGCGCGAGAGCCGCGGCCTGTTCACCATGCTGCGCGCGATCGAGCTGGCCCCGGACTGGGAGCTGGACATCGTCGGCCCGGTCGCCCCGCGCGACCGGGTGCGCCTGGCCGAATGGCAGAACGTCTGCGAGCACGCCGGACGGGTGCGCCTGCACGGCCGGATGCCCCCGCGGCAGGCCTGGCAGCTGGCCACCGGCGCGTGGGTCGGCATGTCGCTGCTCGACCGCACGCCCGCGTTCGAGAACGCCATCCCCTCGAAGATCTACGAGTACCTCGCCTGCGGGCTCGCGGTGCTCAGCACCCCGATCAAGCGCGCCGCCGAACTGGTCGAGCAGGCCGGGGCCGGGGCGATCGCCGCCGACGCCGAGCAGGCCGCGCAGATCCTCAACGGCTGGTCCGGCGCCGAGCGCGCCGACTTCGGCCTGCGCCGCGAGGCCGCGCTCGAGCGCTCCCGGCGCATGCTGGCCGAGACGAACCCGCACGACCTGTTCGCCGCGGCCGTCGCCGAACTGGTCGTGCAGACAAGGCCGCGACGCACGGCGCTGCCCGCGGCCCAGAGCGCGGCCCCGCCCGTGGCCCAGCCCGCGGCCGACCCGTCCCAGCCCCAGCCCGTGACAGACGAAGTGCGATGACTGACACACCCTCAGAGAACAGGCCGGCCGTGCGCATCGCGCCCGGCGCCGACGTGGACGAGCGCGCCAAGATCGGCGACGGCAGCAGCGTCTGGCACCTGGCGCAGATCCGCGAGGACGCGGTCCTCGGGGTGAACTGCATCGTCGGACGCGGCGCGTACGTCGGCACCGGCGTCCGGATCGGCGACAACGTCAAGATCCAGAACTACGCCCTCGTGTACGAGCCGGCCACCCTCGGTGACGGCGTGTTCATCGGTCCGGCCGCCGTGCTCACCAACGACCTGCGGCCCCGTTCGGTGACCCCGGACGGCACGCAGAAGCGCGGCGACGACTGGCACGCGGTCGGCGTCGAGATCGCCGAGGGCGCCTCGGTCGGCGCGCGCGCCGTGTGCGTCGCGCCGGTGCGCATCGGCCGCTGGGCCATGGTCGGGGCGGGCAGCGTCGTGACGCGGGACGTGCCGGACTACGCGCTCGTCCTCGGAGTGCCCGCCCGGCGGGTCGGCTGGGTAGGCCGCTCCGGCGAACGCTTGGAGCCGATCGGGCCCGGCGCGGCGTCTGACGGTATGAGATCGGACGCAGTGAACCGCTGGCGTGACCCGGCGACCGCGGACGTTTATCGCGAGAGCGCCGAAGGCCGGCTCGAACAGGAGGAGACCCAGTGACCCCCGAACCCGCATTCGTCGCCCCCGCGAAGCCGGTCATCGGCGAGGAGGAGATCGAGGCGGCCGTGCGCGTGTTGCGCAGCGGCATGGTCGTGCAGGGCCCGGAGGTGGCCGCCTTCGAGGCCGAGTTCGGCGAACTGGTCGGCGGCCGGCACTGCGTCGCGGTCAACTCCGGCACCTCGGCGCTGCTGCTCGGCCTGCTCGGCCTCGGCGTCGGCCCCGGCGACGAGGTCATCGTGCCCTCGTTCACCTTCGCCGCCACCGCCAACGCGGTGTCGCTGACCGGCGCGACCCCGGTGTTCGCCGACATCGAGCGCGGCAGCTTCAACCTGGACGCCGCTTCCGTCGCCGCCAAGATCGGCCCGCGCACCAAGGCGATCATGCCGGTGCACCTGTACGGCAACCCGACCGAGATGGCGCCGATCAACGAGCTGGCGGCCAAGCACGGCCTCGCGGTGCTCGAAGACGCCGCGCAGGCGCACGGCGCGACGCTGAACGGCGTGCAGGTCGGCGCGCTCGGCGACATGGCCTGCTTCAGCTTCTACCCGACCAAGAACATGCACTCGCTCGAAGGCGGCATGGTGGTCACCGCGGATGAGCAGGTGGCCCGCACGATCCGGCTGCTGCGTAACCAGGGCATGGAGCGGCGCTACGAGAACGAGATCGCCGGCTTCAACGCGCGGCTGACCGACGTGGCCGCCGCGATCGGCCGGGTGCAGCTGCGCAAGCTGGCCGGCTGGAACGAGGCGCGCCAGGCCAACGCCGCCAAGCTGGACGCCGGCCTGTCCGGCGGCGGCGCGCTCGACGTGACGGTGCCGCCGGTCGCCGCGAACGCGACGCACGTGTACCACCAGTACACGATCCGGGTCGCCGCCGAGCACCGCGACGGCCTCCAGGAGCACCTGACCCGCGAGCGGATCGGCAGCGTGGTCTACTACCCGATCCCGGTCCACCGGCTCGCGCCGTTCGCGGGCACCCCCGACGAGGGGCTCGCGGAAACGATCAAGGCCGCGGGCGAAGTACTCTCGCTTCCGGTGCACCCGTCGCTGGCCGACGAGGACCTCGACCGGGTGATCGCCGCCGTCACGTCCTACGAACCCGGCAAGTAGGGCACGCCTAAGCCGCATCCCGGCACACGAGCCGCCGGCGCACCGTCGCGCCGGTCCCGACTGGAACCGAGCCCGAAGTATGACTTCTGCCAAGACCCCCCTGCGCGTCGGCCTGATCGGCCTGGGCGCGATGGGCCGCCACCACGCCCGCGTCCTGCGCGCCCTGGACGGCGTCGACCTGGTCGCCGCGGCCGACCTGGTCGGCGACGTGCACGGCGTGCTCGGCGACATTCCGCTGGTGCCCGACGTCGAGCGGCTGCTGGAACACCGGCTGGACTACGCCGTGGTGGTCTGCCCGACCGCGCACCACGAGCGGGTCGGCCTGGCGCTGGCC
>JBOHCW010000496.1:0-2740 GCA_050725375.1 Actinocrinis sp.
GCTCTCAATGGCACGGAACGCTCCTCGGCGTAAGGATTCCGAGACCGACGATAGCGTCAGCGCCGGGACTGCTCAATCCGCGGCGCGACTGGCGCGCCGTCGATTCCGGCGAGCGCGTGATCTGACGATCTGATGACGGCCGCTCGCCCGTCCTGAGACGAGCGTCGGCCCCCACCGGACAGTGGGAGCCGACACTCGTTTCAGGACCCTGATTAGTGGATCACGGTGCTCAGCGCCAGGATGATCACGATGGACACGACCGACAGGATCGTCTCCATCGCGGACCACGACTTGAACGTCTGCTTGACGTCCATGCCGAAGAACTCCTTGACCAGCCAGAACCCCGCGTCGTTCACGTGCGAGAGGAACAGCGAGCCGGAGCCGACGGCGAGCGCGAGCAGCGGCGCGCTCACCCCGGTCGTCGTCATCGCGATGGGCGCGATGATGCCGGACGCGGTGACCGTCGCGACCGTCGCCGAACCGGTGGCCAGCCGGATCGCGACCGCGACCAGCCAGGCCAGCAGCACCAGCGAGATGTGCGAGTTGTGCGCGGCCTTGCCGATCGCGTCGGCGATGCCGGTGGTGATCAGCAGCTGCTTGAAGCCGCCGCCCGCGCCGATGATCAGCAGGATGCCGGCGATCGGGGCCAGCGAGTCGGCCAGCGCGGTCGAGGCGTGCGTACGCCCGAGCCGGAACAACAGCAGCGCCGCCACCACCGCGATCCCCATCGCGATGATCGGGTCGCCGACGAAGTCCGCCACCCGGTGCAGCTCGGACTTCGCGTTCGCGGTCAGGTCCACCACGGTGCGCGCGAGCATGATCGCGACCGGCAGGAGGATCACCGTGAGGGTGACCGCGACGCTCGGGGTGTTCTCGACCGAGCGCGCGGCGGCGTCGGCCGTGTACTGCTGGGCCAGGCGCTCGGGCGGCTGCGGGACGACCCGCTTGGAGATGAAGGTGCCGTAGAGGGGGCCGGCGATCACCGCGGTGGGGATCGCGACGATCACGCCGTACAGCAGCGTGGTGCCCAGGTCGGCGTGCAGGGCGGCGACGGCGATCAGCGGTCCGGGGTGCGGCGGGATCAGGCCGTGCAGCACGGACAGGCCGGCGAGCGCGGGGATGCCGACGCGCAGGATGGATCCACCGGTGCGCCGCCAGACCAGGTACACGATCGGGATCAGCAGGACCAGGCCGACCTCGAAGAACATCGGGATGCCGACGATCATCGCGCCGAGCACCATGGCCCACGGCGCCCCGCGCGGGCCGGTGCGGTCCACGATCGCGTTGACCAGGCGGTCGGCGCCGCCGGAGTCGACCAGCAGCTTGCCGAGCATCGCGCCGAGCGCGACGATCAAGCCGACGTTGCCGAGGGTGGAGCCGACGCCGGTCTCGAAGCCGGGCAGCAGCTTGTCGATCGGGACTCCGGCGCTGAAACCGACGAGCAGGCTGCCCGCGATCAGCGAGAGGAACGGGTGGATCTTGGCGACCGCGGTGAGCAGCACCACCAGCACGATGCCGGCCAGCGCGCACAGCAGCCCAGGCGGGTGTCGTGACCGGTCCATGCCGAGCCGGCGGCGGTGGACGACGCGGCGAGGGTCGCGGCGGCCGAGGATGCGGCGGTGATCACGAGGCGACCCCCCAGGCGGCGCCGTGCTCGGCGAGCAGCCGGTCGACGATCTGGGCGGAGGAGACGTCGAGGCCCACGTGTACGTGCTCGATGTCCTCGTCCGCAGTGGGCGGTTCGAGGTCGCGGAACTGGCTGGCCAGCAGCTCGGGCGGGAAGAAGTGGCCTTCGCGGGTGGCCAGGCGGGTGCGGACGGTGTCGATGTCCGCGTCCAGGTAGATCAGGACCGCGTTCGTCCGGCCGGCGCGCAGCCGGTCGCGGTAGGAGCGCTTGAGCGCGGAGCAGGTGACCACCGCCGGCTGCCCGTTCGCCGAGGTCTGGTCGATCCAGGCGCCGATCGCGTCGAGCCAGGGCAGCCGGTCGGCGTCGGTCAAGGCGTGACCGGCGTGCATCTTCGCCACGTTGGCGGGCGGATGGAACGAGTCGGCCTCGGCGTAGGTCCAGCCGAGGCGCCCGGCCAGCAGCGAGCCGACCGTGGTCTTGCCGCTGCCCGCGACGCCCATGACGACCAGCACTGGGGGTGGGTTCGGATCTCTCCCGGACTGCATGGTGGTCTCCTTCGACCGGTCTTGCGGATTGACGCGCCGGCGCGGCGCCCGCGACACACTAGCTCGATTAAGTAGTACTTTTAAAGCGCCGCAGATCATTCCGCCATACTTTTGGAGTCGGCGGTGCGGCGTGGGCACGGACCGGTACGGTCAGCGCGGCGGCAGCGACGCAGAACACGAAATCGACAGGGGAGCGGTGGATGACGCGTGACGGCGGGGGGCTGGCCGGGCAGCTCGCGGACCGGCTCGGCCGCGAGCTCGCGGCGGGGCGGTATCCGGCCGGCTCGGTTCTGCGCACGGACGCGCTCCAGGCCCGGTTCGAGGTCTCACGCACGACCGTGCGAGAGGCGGTGCGCATCCTTGAGGCCAAGCGGATGCTGCGCAGCGTCCCGCACGTCGGGCTCACGGTGCGCCCCACCGCGGACTGGCACCTGTACGACCCGGATGTCATCCGCTGGCGATTGAGCGGCCCCGGCCGGGCGCGGCACCTGGACGAGCTGACCGAGCTGCGCGCCGCCGTGGAGCCGGCCGCCGCCGCCACGGCCGCCATACGGGCACCGGCCGAAGC
>JBOHCW010000497.1:0-11890 GCA_050725375.1 Actinocrinis sp.
GTGCTGCCCGACCTGGCCGACCTGATGCGCGATCAGCCCGGGTGCCTGCCGCCCGGCCATCCGGAGCGGCTGGTGCCCGACGTGCCCCCGTCCGACGACAAGCGCGTCCTGTGGGCACAGCTGTCCGGCCTGCGCGAACTGACACGCTGACGCACTGGCACACGGACACACGGACACACGGACACACGGACACACCCAGGCATCTACACCTTCTGATACACAACGGCCCGCCGCCCCGCTCATCGGGGACGGCGGGCTTTCCCGTCAACCCGCGCGCCCGCAGACCAAAACGGCGCTGCCGAACCGGCCGCGCCCGTACTCGCGATCAGGGCGCTGGTTCAGCGCCGCGGAACCGGGCGGCCCCGGCAAAAACAGCACGGCGGTCCAGATCACGCAAGGAGCCCTTAAGCCCCCTGATCGACGATGCCAGTATTCAGCCTGCCGACGATCGAGGTGACGAAAGCATGGCCGCAGATTTCGCGACCTACACGGAACTGGTGTTGGCGAACGCAGCCGAACTGGCCGCCCAGGATGCCTTCATCTTCCTGCGCGACACCAGCGCCGGATCGCAGACCGAGCACCTGACCTACGCGGCCCTGGACGAGTCCGCCAAGCGCATCGCCTCCTGGCTCCAGGAGCGCGAGGCCTTCGGCCGGCAGGTGCTGCTGCTCTACCCGTCGGACACCGCCTTCATCTCCGCGTTCATCGGCTGCCTCTACGCCGGCGCGGTCGCGGTGCCCGCCCCGCTGCCCAGCGAGCAGGGCCACCACTTCCAGCGGGTCACCGGCATCGTGCGCGACGCCGAGGTCAAGGCAGTGCTCACCGACGCCGCCAACGAGCCGGCGATCCGCGCCTGGCTTGAGTCCGAGGGCCTGGACCAGGTCGACTGCCTGGCCACCGACGCCGGCCGGTACGGCGACCCCTCGGCGTGGACGCAGCCGTCCTTCGGCCCCGACCACATGGCCTTCCTGCAGTACACCTCCGGCTCCACCAGCACCCCCAAGGGCGTCATGGTCACCCACGGGAACCTGATGGCCAACGAGGCGGCCATCTACCGCGCGGCCGGCACCGTCAAGCGCGAGTCCCGCGTCGGCGGATGGCTGCCCTTCTACCACGACATGGGCCTGATCGGGCACATCCTGCACCCGCTGTGGCTGGGCGGCACCGGCGCGCTGATGTCGCCGGCCTCGTTCCTCAAGCGGCCCTACCGCTGGCTGGAGATGATCACCAAGCACCGGGTCACGGTCGGCGGCGGCCCGAACTTCGGCTACGACCTGTGCGTGCGCCGGGTCACCGACGAGCAGCTGGCCGACCTCGACCTGTCCAGCTGGGCCATCGCCTGCAACGGCGCCGAACCGGTGCGCGCCGAGACGCTGCGCGCGTTCACCAAGCGCTTCGAGCCGGCCGGGTTCAAACCGGAGAGCTTCTTCCCCTGCTACGGCATGGCCGAGACCACGCTGCTGATCACCGGCACCCCGCTGGGCAGGGCCCCGGTCTTCAAGCCGGTCGACGCCGGCGGCCTGGAGCGCGGCGAGCTGCTGGCCCCGCGCGAGGCCGCGCCGGTGCGCACCCTGGTCTCCAGCGGCATCGTGCGCGAGGACTTCGACGTGCGGGTGGTGGACCCGGAGACCTTCAACGAGCTCGAAGACGGCAGCGTCGGCGAGCTGTGGGTCAAGGGCGCCAGCGTCGCCAAGGGCTACTGGGCGCACCCGGTGGCCACCAAGGAGACCTTCGACGCGGGCATCGCGGGGTCCGATGGCGCCGACACCCGCGGCTGGCTGCGCACCGGCGACCTCGGCGTGCTGGAGGGCGGCGAGCTGTACGTCACCGGCCGGCTCAAGGAGATGATCCTGATCAACGGCCGCAACCTGTACCCGCACGACGTGGAGCGCGCGGTGCAGGCGCTCGACCCGGCGCTCGGCATCGGCGCGGGCGCGGTGTTCGCCGTGGACGCGAACAACCGCGAGCAGCTGGTGATCGTGCAGGAGGTGCGCCAGTCGGTCGGCCCGGCGGACCCGGCGGTGCTGGTCGGCCGGATCAGCCGGGAGATCAGCCGGGAGTTCTCGGTGCCGGCCGGCAACGTCGTGCTGGTCAAGCCGAGCACGATCCGGCGCACCACCAGCGGCAAGATCCAGCGGACCCTGATGCGCAAGCTGTTCCTGGAGAACAAGGTCAACGCACTGCGCGAGGTGCTGGACAAGGACGTCGCGGCGCTGATCCGCCCGACCGCCCTGGAGCCGGTGGCCTGATGGGACCGGTGCGCTACCAGCTGGCCGAGGACCTGGAGGCCCGACTCGGGAATCCGTGGGACCCGGCGACCGAGTTCTCCTTCGCGCGCTGCGCCGAGCTCGACGAGCGCGAGCAGTTCCCCGCGGCGATCTGCGCCCAGCTCGACGAGTGGGGCCTGCCCGCCTACTACGTGCCCGCCCGACACGGCGGCCGGATCGACGACTACGAGCAGCTCGTGCAGCTGATGCGGGTCGTCTCCCGGCGCGACCTGACCGTCGCGATCGGGCACGGCAAGACCTACCTCGGCGGCGTGTGCGTGTGGGTCGCCGGCGACGACGAGCAGGCCGCGGCGCTGTCCGCGGACATCCGGGCCGGCGTGCCGGTCTCGCTGGGCCTGACCGAGCGGGCGCACGGCAGCGACCTGATCGGCGGCGAGGTCACCGCGCGGCCCGACGGCTCGGGCGCCCTGCTGGTCAACGGCGAGAAGTGGCTGATCAACAACGCCACCCGCGGCGAGCTGTTCTCGCTGCTGGTGCGCACCGACCCGGCCGGCGGGCCGCGCGGATTCAGCATGCTGCTGGTCGACAAGCGCGCACTGCCCGCCGGCTCCTTCGAGCAGGTGCCCAAGATCCACACCCTCGGCATCCGCGGCGCGGACATCAGCGGCATCGCGTTCACCGACGCGCCGGTGCCGGAAGGCAACCTGATCGGCAAGGCCGGCGGCGGCATCGAGGTGATCCTCAAGGCCCTGCAGCTGACCCGCACGATGTGCACCGCGCTCTCGCTGGGCGCGGCGGACCACGCGCTGCGCCTGGTGCTCGACTTCAACCGGGAGCGCAGGCTCTACGGCAGGACCCTGATAGAGCTGCCGAAGGCCCGCGCCGTGCTGGCCTCGGCCGGCGCCGACGCGCTGATCGGCGAGGCGCTGACCATCGTGGCCAGCCGCGCCGTGCACACCCTGACCGCGGAGATGAGCGTGGTCTCGGCGGTGGCCAAGTACCAGGTGCCCACCGGCACCGAGCAGCTGATCGCGGACCTGACCCGGCAGCTGGGCGCCCGCGCGTTCCTCAAGAACGTGTACGCGCACGGCATGTTCCAGAAGGTCGACCGCGACCACCGGATCGTCGGCCTGTTCGACGGCAACACCCTGGTGAACCTCAACTCGCTGGTCAACCAGTTCAGGACCCTGGTACGCACGTACCGGCGCGGCTCCGGCGACACGGCCGGCGCCAAGGCCGCGTTCGACCTGTCCGCGCCGCTGCCGCCGGTCGAGCCGGCGAAGCTGTGCCTGGTCTCGCGCACCGGAAGCGGCGTGCTGGCCACGGTGCCCGACTCGATCGCGGTCCTGCGCTCGGCCGCCGCCGAGGAGCCGGTGCTCAAGGGCGCGCTGGCCTCGGCCGAACGGCTGGCCGAGACGATCGACCTGGTGCACGGCGAGATGGAGCGCTACCAGAACGCGCTGTCCGACGTGCCGCCCCAGGCGTTCGACGCGGCGCGCCGCTACACGCTCTGCTTCGCGGCCGCCGCGTGCCTGGGCCTGTGGGCGGCCAACCACGAGACGCAGGGCGACGGCCGCGTGTGGCAGGACGGGGTTTGGCTGCGCGCGGTGCTCGACCGGCTGGTGGTACGGCTCGGCGAAGCCGGGACGGACGACGGCGCGGCCTACGAGCAGTTGCTGGCCCGGATGTGCGAGGGACGGGACGAGGGCGAGCTGTTCTCCCTCCTGCCGCTCACACTCGCGGGGCAGCGCAACGAGACAACGCCGGAGAACGCCGAGGGGAAGCCATGCTGAACGACGCGACCGCGGACCGTTCCGGGACGGTGCTGCTGGACCAGGAGGCGGAGGCCGGCGCCCGGGTTGCCGAGATCGAGTTCGGGTTCGGCGACCCGTACGACCCGGACAACCCGGTCGGCAACGCGCGGATCCTGGAGGCCGACGAGGCGGCCGAGATCATCGAGGCCGGCGAGCGGGTGCTGGACGGGGCGAAGCTGAACGCCGACTTCGTGCCGCGCGAGTACGGCGGCCGGCTCGACCGGCTCGACACGCTGGTGCGGGTGATGCGCCAGGTCTTCCGGCGCGACGTGACCCTCGGGCTCGGCTACGGCGCGACCTCGTTCATGGCCGCGGTCAACGTATGGACCGCGGGCAGCGAGGAGCAGAAGCGCCGGCTGGCCGAGCTGCTGCTGGCCAACGGCAAGGTGTCGGTGGCCTACCACGAGCTGGCGCACGGCAACGACTTCGTGCGCAACGAGTTCGAGGCGCGCCCGGCCGACGGCGGCTTCCGGCTCCACGGCGAGAAGCAGGTCATCAACAACGCCGACCGCGCCCAGGCCTTCGCCCTGTTCAGCCGGACCTCCTCGGCGCCGGGCAGCCGCAGCCACTCGGTGCTGATGCTGGAGAGCGACCAGCTCGACCGGGAGCGGTTCAAGGTCCTGCCGCGCTACACCGCGGTCGGCGTGCGCGGCTGCCACCTGTCAGGGCTCGAATTCGACGACTGCCCGGTGCCCGGCTCCGCGCTGGTCGGCAACCTGGGCCAGGGCGTGGAGCTGGCGCTGCGCTCCTTCCAGATCACCCGCAGCGCGGTGCCCGGCATGGCGATCGGGACCGCGGACGCGAGCCTGCGCACGGCGGTTCGCTTCGCGGTCGGCCGCCAGCTGTACCGGCGCTCGGTCATGGAGATACCGCACGCGAAGGCCACGCTGTCCGCGGCGTTCCTGGACCTGCTGATCTGCGACGCGGTGTCGCTGGTCGGCACCCGGGCGGTGCACCTGCTGCCGGAGGAGACCAGCGTCTACGCCTCGTCGGTCAAGTACCTGGTGCCCAAGATCCTGAGCGAGGCGATGTACGAGCTGTCCATCGTGCTCGGCGCCCGGTTCTACGTGCGCGACGGCGAGTTCGGCATCTTCCAGAAGCACGTGCGGGACCTGCCGGTGCTCAGCCTCGGCCACGCGGGCTCGGCGGCGTGTCAGGCCACGATCATCCCGCAGCTGTCCCGGCTGGCGAAGCGGGCCTGGTTCGCCGGCGAGCCGGCCCCGGCCGAGCTGTTCCAGCCGCGCACCGCGCTCGGGCCGATCCCGTTCGACCGGCTGACCCTGGCCAGCGGCAAGGACAGCCTGAGCGCCTCGCTGGTCGCGGCGGTGGACGAGCTGCCCTCCGGTTCCCCGGTGGAGCGGGCGCTGCACGGCTTCGCGCTGCGGATGATGGACGAGCTGCGCCAGATGCAGGAAGAGGCGCTGGACCTGTCGCCGCAGGACCGCACCGCGCTGGCCAGCCCGGCCAGCTTCGCCCTGGCCGACCGGTACACCGTGCTGCTGGCCGCCGCCTCCGTGCTCGGGGTGTGGCGCGAGGCGCGCGGCGGGGACGACGAGTTCCTGGCCGACCCGTCCTGGGCCGCCGAGGCCCTGTACCGGCTGGCCCGCCGGCTGGGCCAGAAGCTTCCCGACCTGCCCGAGGGCACGGCCGAGCGCGTGCACGACGAGGTGCTGCGCCGGTTCCGCGAGCACCGCAGCTACGACCTCTACGACAGCCCGCTGACCGCCTGACGGCCCGTCACGAACGACGCCCGACCAGACCGACCCTTCCCGCGAGGAGCCCGCAATGTCCATCGACACGCACGACCTTCCGTCCGGGAGCGCCGGGCACACCATCGAGAGCCTGACCACCTGGCTGGTCGACCGGGTGGCGATCTACCTGCAGCGCGAGCCGGGCGAGATCGACCCGAACGAGCCGCTGGCCGAGTACGGCATGGACTCGGTGGCGGCGCTGAGCCTGTGCGGCGACGTCGAGGAGGACTTCGACCTGGTCCTGGAGCCGACCGTGGCCTGGGACTACCCGACCGCCGCCGCGCTGGCCGAGCACCTGGTCGGAGAGCTCACGGCGTCCGGGAAGCTGTGATGCGCCCGATAGCGATCGTGGGGATGGACTGCCGGTTCCCCGGCGCCCCCGACCTGGCCGGGTACTGGGATCTGCTCACCCGGTCCGGCGACGGGGTGGCCGAGGTCCCGCGGCAGCGGTGGGACGCGCGCGAGTTCTACGCGCCGGACGGCGCGCAGGGCCACGCGAACACCAGGCAGGGCGGCTTCATCCCGGACGTGGACGCGTTCGACAACGAGTTCTTCACCATCTCCCCGCGCGAGGCGGCGGTGATGGACCCGCAGCAGCGGCTGCTGCTGCAGACCGCCTGGCGCGCCGTCGAGGACGCCGGGGTCGCGCCGCAGCGGCTGGCCGGCACCAACGCGGCAGTCTTCGTCGGCATCATGGGCAACGAGTGGGCGCAGCTGTCGGTCACCGACTACGCGAACCTCACCGCCCAGGCGATCTCCGGCAACGGCTACTGCATGACGGCCAACCGGATCTCCTACCACCTCGACCTCAAGGGCCAGAGCATGGCGGTGGACACCGCCTGCTCCTCGTCCCTGGTGGCGGTGCACCTGGCCGCCAACGCGCTGCTGGCCGGCGAGTGCGACTACGCGCTGGCCGGCGGCGTGAACGTCGCGGTCACCCCGAGCCTGAGCATCTTCTACACCCAGGCCGGGCTGTCCGCGCCGGACGGGCGGTGCAAGCCGTTCAGCGCGGACGCGAACGGGCTCGGCCGCGGCGAGGGCGTCGGGGTCGTGGTGCTGCGCCGGCTAGAGGACGCGATCGCGGACGGGCAGCGCGTGTACGCCGTCATCCGCGGCACCGCGGTCAACCAGGACGGGCGCAGCAACGGCATCACCGCGCCGAACCGCTGGTCGCAGCGCGAGGTGATCTCCGCGGCGTACCGGCGCGCCGAGGTCGAGCCGGCCGAGGTGACCTTCCTGGAGGCGCACGGCACCGGCACCCAGCTGGGCGACCGGATCGAGACCAACGCGCTGGGCGACCTGCACGCGGGCCGGGCCAAGCCGCTGGCCTTCGGCTCGGTCAAGGGCAACCTCGGGCACTGCGAAGGGGCCGCGGGCATCGCGGGCCTGATCAAGGTGGCGCTCTCGCTGCACCACAAGGTGGTCCCGGCCAGCCGGTTCGCGGCGAAGGAGAACCCGGCGCTGGCGCTGTCGGACCGGGGCCTGAAGCTGCTCAAGGCGCCGCTGCGGCTGCCGCCGAAGGAGTCGGTGGTCGCCGGGCTGAGCAGTTTCGGGCTGGGCGGCACCAACGCGCACGCGGTGCTGGAGACCGCTCCCCCGGTGCCGCGCCCGGCCGCGGCCCACGGGTCGCGCAGGCCTGAGAGCGGGATCGGCGCCGGGGTGTTCACCCTGTCCGCCTCCTCGCCCGAGGCGCTGCGGCGCAACCTGCTGGTGCAGGCGGACGCGGTGTCGAGGCACCGCGGCAGGGCGGCAGGCCTGGCCTGGGCCAGCAACGAGGTCAAGACCGGCCAGCGCTACCGCTACGCGGTGGCCGCCGAGGACACCCGGGAGCTGGCCGCGGCGCTGCGCGCGGCGGCCGAGGACCCGGCGGTGGTCGGCCCGGAGGCGGCCCGGCCCAAGTCGCGCCCAAAATTGGGCTTCCTGTTCACCGGCCAGGGCTCGCAGTTCCCGCGGATGACGGTGCGGCTGGCCAACGACGCCCCGCTGTATCGCGGCTTCCTGCGCGAGGCGGACGAGGCGCTGCGGCCGTTCACCGGCGAGTCGGTGCTCGACCTGATCGTGTCCGGCGACGAGCGGATCAACCAGACCGGCTTCACCCAGCCCGCGCTGTTCGCGGTCGGCTACGCGCTGGCCCGCACGCTGGGCGAGCTGGGCGTCGAGCCGGCGTACCTGCTCGGGCACAGCGTCGGCGAGTACGTCGCGGCGACGGTGGCCGAGGTGTTCCCGCTGGAGGCGGCGGCCCGGCTGATCGCGGCGCGCGGCGCGCTGATGCAGGAACTGCCGGCCGGCGGCGGGATGCTCGCCGTGCAGGCGGACCCGCCCGAGGTCCGGGAGCTGGTCGACGGCGAGCCGCTGGTCGGGGTCGGCGCGATCAACGGCCCGCGCACGATCGTGCTGTCCGGGGACCTGGCGGCGCTCGGCCGGATCGCGGCGGTGCTCGCGGACCGCAATGTCCGTACTCAGCCGCTGACCGTGTCGCACGGCTTCCACTCGCCGCTGATGGAGCCGATGGTGGAGCGCTTCGCGAAGGTGGCCGAGCAGGTCGGCGGCGGCGTGCCGCGCCTGCCGGTGTACTCGTCGGTGCACGGCCGGCCGCTGGCCAAGACCGAGGCGATGGACGCGGCGTACTGGATCCGGCACGTGAGCGCGCCGGTGCTGTTCGCCGACGCGGCCTCGGCGCTGCTGGAGGTCAACCCGGCGCGGCTGGTCGAGATCGGCCCCAAGCCGATCCTGGCCTCGCTGATGCGCCGGGTCGCCGGCCCGGACTCGGCCGTCCAGAAGGCGCTGCACCTGGCGCCGAAGGAGGACTCGGGCGGGCGCGACCTGGCCGGGGCGCTGGCGCAGCTCTGGCGCGGCGGCACCGACCCGGTGTGGTCGGCGCTGTACGACGCCGGGGACCGCCACGGCGCGACCCTGCTGGTGCCGTACGACTTCTCCACCGCGCACCGGTACTGGAGCCACAAGCCGGTAACCTCGTCGCAGTCCACTGAGACGGCGGTCGCCGGGCCGGACGCCGCGCGAGGACAGCACGCCGAGCCGGCCGCGCCGGCGTCCCGGGCCCCCGAGGTCGGCGCGGCGAGCAGCGGCGACCAGGCCTGGGACGCGGTCGTCGCGGTGATCGCGCACGTCGGCGACTACAACCCGGGCCAGATCACGGCGCGCTCCCGGCTGTACGAGGACCTCGGCTTCGACTCGGTCATGGCGATGGAGCTCAAGGACCGGCTGGAGGCCCACCTGCCCGCCATCGGCGCGCTGTCCACCCAGGAACTGCTGCCGGTGATGGCCACCGCCGGGGACCTGGCCGACTTCCTGCGCGGCAAGATCGCCGACAACGCCGCGCGCGCGGACGGCGAGACCTCGCAGGACGCTGATCCCGAGACCGTCGCGACGGCGGCCTGACACCCCCGAAGGAGCGAGAGGCGATGACTACGGACGTTGACGCGCCCGAGGCGTACCTGGCCGGCATCGGCACCTTCCTGCCCGGCGAGCCGGTCGACAACGCGGCGCTGTCCAAGGCGATCGGGGTCAACCAGGACTGGGTCGAGGCGTTCATCGGCACCAGGACCCGGCACTTCGCCAAGGACCTGGTGACCGGCGAGATCGGCTGGTCGCTGGCCGACCTGTGCGCCCGGGCCGCGGACAACGCGATCGCGGACAGCGGGATCGACCCGGCGCAGATCGAGTTCATCGTGATGGGCACCGCGACCCCGGACACCCTGATGCCCGCGACGGTCAACCACGTCGCGGACCAGCTGGGCCTGGACCAGGTGCCCACCTACCAGCTGCAGTCCGGCTGCGCGGGCGCGGTGCAGGCGCTGGACCTGGCGCACGGCTTCGTGTCCAGCGGCCGGTTCCGCACCGGCCTGGCGCTGGGCGGCGACGTGTGCAGCAAGCACCTCGACGTGGACCTGGACTTCTCCTCGGTGCCGCCGAGCGAGCTGGTCAACTTCGTGCTGTTCGGCGACGGGGCCGGCGCCGCGGTGGTCAGCGCCGACCCGGGCGAGCGGCGCATCCGGATGCACCGGGTGCTCAACCGGCTGACCGGCCTGGGCCGCGAGCCGGGCCAGGTGATCGAGTGGTTCGGGATCGCCGACCGGCACAGCGACAAGCAGGCGGTCAAGGAGGACTACAAGGCGATCGAGGAGTCCGTGCCGGTCATGGCCGTGGAGATCCTCTGGGAGCTGCTCGGCGAGCTGGACTGGAGCGTGGAGCAGCTGGACTTCCTGCTGCCCCCGCAGCTGTCCGGCCGGATGACGAAGAAGATCTTCGAGCACATGGACGTGCCGACGGCGCGGGAGGTCTCCGTGGTGGCCGAGACCGGCAACAACGGCAACGCGCTGCCGTTCATCCAGCTGGAGCGGCTGGCCGGGCTGATCGCGCCGGGCCAGCGCGCCCTGGGCGTGGCGATCGAGTCCAGCAAGTGGATCAAGGGCGGCTTCGCCCTGGAGATGGTCTGACCGACATACCGGCGGCGCCGTCCCCCGCGCCGCCGGTACCTCAATGCCCTGATTTAACAGCACTATTCGTAAGACCCGGAATAAGTAGGCACTCCAGAACGGAACCCGCCGTGACAGCACAGCCGATCCGAGCAGCGCACCGTTTTCGGCCGGTGCGCCCGTGACCGCGCCCGCCGCGTTCGGCGAGCTGATCCGGATCTCCGGCCCCGACGGGGCGTGGAGCCGGGTGCGCACCGGCCTGAACGAACACGGGGTCGTGCTGCTCTACGCGCTGCTGGCCGACTGGCGCCCGGACCGGGCGGGCGGGCCGCGGCTGCGCGCCCTGCTCGGCCGGGACTGGGCGCGCTACCTGGAGCTGACGCACCCCGAGGTGCGTGTGCGGTTCGCCGCCTCGCGGGTGCTGCTCAAGTTCGCCGCGGCGGCGGTGCTCGAAGTGCCGGCGCACGTGGTGGAGCTGACGTACGGCCCGACCGGGCGTCCGTACCTGCGCGGGTACGACGCGGTGGACATCAGCCTGAGCCACACCGACGACCTGCTGCTGGTCGGCATGACCACCCGCGGGGTGATCGGTGTGGACGCGGAGCGCGCCGACCGGCCGTTGTACGGCCCCGGCCTGGGCAAACACCTGTGCACACCGCACGAGCTCGACCTGCTTGAGGGGTTTCCGGAGCACGAGCGCAACGACGCGCTGGTCCGCCTGTGGACGCTGAAGGAGGCGTACAGCAAGGCGATCGGCCAGGGCATGCAGTTCCGGTTCACCGACTTCGGCTTCGGCTCCGGCGCGCCCGAGACGGTGAACCTGCCGGACGGACGGCCGGGCACCGGCTCGGAGTGGACCTTCCGCACGTACGGCGTGGACGGCGGCTACGTGGTCAGCGTCGCGGTCGGCGACCGGGGCTTCGGCGGCACCGCGGACACCGCGGCGCTCACCATGCTCGAATCAAGCTTCGTCGACGCGCTGACCGAGGTCCTGGGCGAGGACGACCTGGACGGCGCGGCGAGCGACGGCGCCGTCGGCTCCTGGTGACCCGGGCCGCCCGTGCGCCGGACCGCCGGCGCACGTGCACGGCCTCTGATGCATCCCGCTCGACCTGATGGCGCCCGGCCCCGGCTCCCGCGGGCGTCTTCCGATCATCGGCCGCACTAAAGCCCTCCAACCAGGGCTTTAGTCCCGCCGGGCAGCCTGGCAAGTGCAGACTTCCGTTGGAAAGGGTTCGCAATGGCCGACGAACTGACCGTTCAAGTGTGCGTGGTGGGCGCCGGCCCCGCCGGCCTGACGCTGGGCCTGGAACTGGCCCGGCTGGGCGTGCGGGTCGCCGTGGTGGAGCAGAGCGGGCACTTCAACCGCTCGTTCCGGGGCGAGTCGGTCTCGCCCGACTCGGTGTGGCTGCTGGACCGGCTGGGCATGCTCGGCCGCTTGCAGGGTTCGTACCACGAGATGCGCCGGATGGAGATCACCGACGGCGGCCGGGTCGTGATGAACGCCGACTTCGACGACTTCCCGTATCCGTATCCGTACCCGGTGGAGCTGCCGCAGCCGGCGCTGCTGACCGCGCTGGCCGAGGAGGCCGCGCAGCACGAGGGCTTCTCGCTGCTCAAGCGCTCGACCGCGGTCGAGCTGCTGCGCGACGGCGCGGGCG
>JBOHCW010000498.1:0-17746 GCA_050725375.1 Actinocrinis sp.
ACCGTGACCAGTACCCACGCCGTCACCGCCGCGCGCGCGCCGCGCCGCAGGTCGCTGGGACGGCCCGCGGCGCGGCCGGCGGGAAGCAGCCCGCGCAGGATGGGGCGGACGCGGCCGAACAGGTCCGGCACGCCCGCCAGGTCGGCCAGCACGAAGTAGCCGTCGAAGCGCAGCACGGGCAGTAGTTGGTCGAGGATCTCGAAGTGCACGAAGAGCACCGCGGCCAGGAAGACCGGCCGGCCGGTGCCGGCGTACGCGCCGGCCAGCGCGAGCGCGAAGATCGAGTTGAAGTACACGCCGCCAAGGTCGGTACGCAGCCGTCCGGCGCGCCCGACGCGGTAGACGTCCGTGACCTCGGTGTACATCGACGGCCAGATCAGGAACAGCCCGCAGCCGATCCTGCCCGGCCGCGCGCCCGAGTAACGGCAGGCCGAGGCGTGGCCGAACTCGTGGAAGACCATGGACGCGATGCCGAGCCCGAGCACCGCGAGGATGAGCAGCGGCTCCTTGATGACCGCGAGCAGCGGGCCGAGTGCACCGTGCCGGCCGAACAGCCACACGTCGAAGGTGGCCAGAGCCGCGACCACGACGGCGACGATGAGCGGGAAGTGCAGCCAGGACAAGGCGCGCGCGGCGACCTGTACCTGCCGCTCCGGAACTAGGGTGCGGTGGCCGCGCAGCGCCAACAGGAGGTCCATGCGCGGTAGCGCGACGGGTGCACCATCATCGGCGACGACGAGACCCGCGGGCTGAAGCTTGTGCTCGATGAGGAAGGCGACGTCGTCTGGTCGGACGTCGCGGCCGAACTCGACGGCGACCTCGTCGGCTATGTCACTGAGGCTGCGCGCGCCGTCGATCTTGCGTAGGACGAGTTCGAGCAGCAGGGTTAGCTGGACGACCTGGCCGTCCGAGCGCCGCACCAGGTAGCGCGGCTCCGTATAACCCGAGCCCTGATACTCACCGAAGAAGTCGATGCCTGAGGCGGGCAGGGGCACAGCTCGCGCGTCGACGACCTCCTGTGCATCAGACCGCTGATCGGCACCTTTAGGCGCGGCGATCGCGGTACGGGGCTCGACGATGGTCATCGCTGATCCTCAACTCGAAGCGGTGGTGGCGGGACCGGATCGGCGACCCGGCGCCCGCCACCTGGTGTGCGATCGTCAGCCGATCACGATGGTCTGGCCGGCCACGGCGGTCGCGCTGGAGCACCAGCTGCCGACGTTCAGCGCCACGGCCGAGTTGTACGCGTAGACCTTGGCGACGGTCACGTGCACGCGGCTGAGGGCCTCGCGGGCGGGCAGCAGTTCTACGGTCTGCTCGCGCAGTTCGGACACGTTCATGGATTTTCCTCACTGGACTGGTACGGACGGGTTCACGCGGCTCGAAGCCGCTGGTCACCCGATGACGATGGTCTGGCCGGCGAGCGCGGTCGCGCTGGATCCGCCAGATAACAGGTTGAGAGCGAGCGCCGTGTTGCGCGCGTAGACCTTGGCGAAGGTCAACTTGAAGTAGTTGAGCGCCTCGCGGCCGGGCAGCAGCTCGATCTGCTGGTCACGCAGTTCACGCAGTTCCATGGAGTGTCACCTCCTTCACTCGGTGTAGTGGTTCTTCCACACCTGAATTAGGACATCGTGATCGCAGCTTGTCAAGACGATACGTATCGTCTCTTTAGTCCATCTGCCTGAATCTTCCGCACCATTGCGGGACGACTTAGCCGTATGCTGAACTACTCTGATCGACACGACGATACGGATCGTCTTGTATATGCGTGCCCCGCCCACCCGACCGGACGAACGGCAGATGACCGACGAAACCCCCGCCCCCGCCGGTCCCGCGAACCCGCCGGCCCCCACCGGCCGGGCGCGGAACCCGCACACCCACCAGGCGATCCTCGACGCCACGGCGCGGTTGCTGGCCGAGCTCGGCTACCAGGACCTGAGCATCGAGCGGGTCGCCGCGCGGGCCGGCGTCGGGAAGGCCACCATCTACCGCTGGTGGAACTCCAAGAGCGCCCTGGTGCTGGAGGCGATGGAGCACGGGATGCCGCTCGACTCGCCGCCGCACTCCGGTGATCCGCGCGCCGACCTGCGCAGCACGATCGAGACCGCCGTGCACACGTACACGGCCACGGCGGCCGGCGCGACGGTGCCCGCACTGATCGCGGACCTGCGCAACGACCCGGCGGCGACCGAGCAGCTTCGCCGGTTCCTGCGGCCGCGCCGGGACGCGGCCCGCGAGGTGCTGCACAACGCCGCCGCGGTCGGCGAACTGCCCGCCGACATCGACATCGAGGCCGTCATCGACCTGTTCGTCGGCGCGATCTACTACCGCAAACTGGTGCGCGGCCTGGACGTGGACGACCGTATGGTCGACCAGCTCGTCGCGCTGGTCATGGACGGCACGCTGCCGCGCACCGGCTCGTAGGGATTCCCAAGCCCCAGTCGGTTCCCGGTCGTTCCCATCGGTCACTCACCCCGAGCAACGAGTCTGATGATCAGATCCCGTACGCCACCCTGTCCTCGGCCTCGATCTCGATCAGCCGGTTGTAGCTCGCCACCCGCTCCCCGCGCAGCGGCGCGCCCGCCCGCAGCTGGCCGCAGCCGGCCGCGACCGCGAGATCCGCGACGAAGTCGTCGCTGGTCTCGCCGTGATGGGCCACCACCTGCGCGTATCCGGCCTGCCGGCAGGCGCGCACCGCCTCGAGCGTCTCGGTCACCGTGCTGAACCGGCCCAGGATCAGCGCCGCGTTCCCCACGCCGCGCCCAGCAGCGGCCGCGGCCGGCTCGGGCTCGGCGGCGAACAGGTCCCCGCCGACGAGCTGTACCCGGCCGCCGAGCCTGCGGGTCAGCTCGGCCCAGCCGTCCCAGTCGTCCGGGGCCATCGCGTCCTCGATGCTGCACACCGGGAAGTCCGCGGCCATCTGCTCGAACCGGGCCACCAGTTCGTCGCTGCTGAGCCACTCACCCGCCATCCGGTAGCGCCCGTCGTGCCGGAACCCGCGCGCCGCGACCCGCAACGCGACCGCCACGCCCGCGGTGCCGAGCGCGTATCCGCACTCGTCGACGGTGTCCACGATCAGGTCGAGCACCCGTTCCGGCCAGTCGATCTGCGGGGCGAACCCGCCGTCGTCGCCGACCTGCGTGGCCAGCCGCGACTCGGCGAGCACCGCGCGCAGCCGGGCGTGGATCCGGGTGCCGGCCCGCAGCGCCGCGCGCATGGTCGGCGCGCCGACCGGCACGATCATGAACTCCTCGAAGTCGAGCCGGGTATCGGCCCGGCCGCCCCCGTTGACCAGCGTGAACTGCGGCACCGGCAGCCGCTGCTCGGTGTCCGGGGCGGCCAGGAACCGCCACAGCGGTTCGTGCCGGCCCGCGGCCATCGCCCGGGCCGCCGCGATCGAGGCCCCGCGGATCGCGTACAGCTCGAGGATCGTCTCGTCCGCCGTTCCGTCGAGTTTTCGCAACGCCTCGTCGAGTTCTTCGAGGCCGTCGAACGACTGGTCGGGCAGCTCCCGACGAGCCGCCTCCAACGCGCCGCCGCGTCCGTCGCCGTACGCGCCGCCCATCGCGTCCAGCGGCCCCCTGCCTGATGGGACGTAGGCCACCCCGGCCGCCCCACCTTCCAGCGCAACCCGGACTTCGAGCGCCGGCTGTCCGAGCGAATCAATGATTTCCACGGCGTGAATATGCTCGACACGCACCGCCATACTTATCCCCCCTTGGACCAGATTGCCCAAGTTCAACACGATAGCCAGCTCTACGCGACAGGGGAACGCCCGAAGCGCAACCTTTATCGAGTTTGGCGGTCGCGTCAGATACCGCCCCTGGACTGCGCAGACGCCGGCGAATGGGACGCAAGATGCCTGCGACCAGCCAAGATCCGCAGCATGGAGCCGCGCATTTAGGCGATGGCCGGAGGACACCTGGCCAACCTCGCCGCCCCTTCGGGCAAAGAACAGGCCACGATCGGCCGGCGTGCTCACGGGCGTGCGCGCCTGGCGGGTCGCCATCCTCCATGCTTGTGCCGTGGATCGACGAACCTTCGTACGGGCGGCTTCGGGACTGACGGCCGCAGGCGTGGCCGGCAGTGTCGCGGCGTGCAGCGGGAACGGCGGCGGGAGCACGGGCGCGAGCGGCGCGACATCGTCGCGTTCGATCTCAGGCACCGCGCCGGCTTCAGGCACGGCGTCCGCGACGAGTGCGGGCACGACGGCAAGCGCGACGAGCACGGCCACCGCGTCGGCGGCTGACTGGACCGCCCTCGGCCGCGGACTCGCCGGTCACTTGGTAAGGCCGGGCGACGCGGCGTACGGGACCGCGCGACTGCTGTTCGATCCGCGCTTCGACGGCCAACGCCCGTCCGGGATCGCGTACTGCCAGAACCCGTCGGACGTCGCCGAGTGCCTTGCGTTCGTGCGTCGGTTCGGCGTAGCGGTTACCGCACGCTCCGGCGGCCACAGCTATGCGGGCTATTCCGGTGGCCAGGGCTTAGTCATCGACGTGACACGGATGAGTTCGGTAACCGAGGTCGGCTCTGGTACCGCACGCGTCGGCGCGGGTACACGGCTCGTCGACCTTTACGCAGGCCTGGACGCGCACGGCGTGACCGTACCCGGCGGTTCGTGCCCTACCGTCGGCGTCGCGGGGCTGGTACTCGGCGGCGGCATCGGTGTGGTCAGCCGCGCCTACGGCACGCTGAGCGACAACCTGCAGTCCGTCGAGATGGTGACGCCGGACGGCGTCGTGCGCGAGTGCCGCTCCGACCAGCACGCCGACCTGTTCTGGGCCTGCCGCGGGGGCGGCGGCGGCAATTTCGGCGTGACCACCGCGTTCACGTTCCAGACGCACGCGACCCAGGACATGGTGCTGTTCTTCCTGAACTGGCCCTGGTCGAAGGCGCAGAAGGTGATCGACGCCTGGCAGAACTGGGCGCCGTCGGGCCCAGACCAGCTGTGGTCGAACCTGCACGCGCTGAGCAGTCCCACCGCGGACACGCCGACCATCCAGGTCGGCGGCACGTACCTCGGCTCGCTGAGCAGCGCACAGGCGCAGATCTCCCGCCTGGTCGACCGAGTCGGCTCAACACCGCAGGGCAGTCCCTTCGTCAGCACGCACGCGCACGCGATGATGATCGAGGCGGGCTGCTCACACCTGTCCACCGCACAGTGCCACCTGCCCTCGCAGAACTCACAGGGCACGCTGCGACGCGAGTCCGAGTTCGCCAAGTCGCACATCTTCACCCGCACGCTCGGACCTCAGGCGATCACCGCGATCATCACCGCCGTCGAGCGGCGCCAACAACTCGCCGGCGGCGGTCAGGGCGGCGTGGCTCTGGACGCCCTAGGCGGCGCAGTAAACCGAGTCGCCGCCGACGCGACCGCATTCGTGCACCGCAACGGCCTGTTCGTAGCTCAGTTCACGACGACATGGACCTCAGGCGCGTCAGCATCGCTTACGAGCGCGCAGCAGAACTGGCTGCGCGGGTTCCATCAGACGATGACGCCCTACGCGAGTGGCCAGGCCTACCAGAACTATCTGGACCCTGAGCTATCCGGCTGGCAACAGGCGTACTACGGGGCAAACTACGCCCGCCTGCTCCAGGTCCGTGCAGCGTACGACCCCGAACGCGTGATGAAGCTGCCACAAGGCATCGGCGCGTAGACAGCGCTGCGAGCACTGCGGGGCCCGCGCCACTTAGGGCGGTTGGCCTAGGATCGACCACCATATGGATGGTTATCGATTCGCCGGTCGCGGCGGCGCGGAACTGGCGTGCCGTGAGACCGGGTCCGGCAGACCGCTGATCCTTCTGCACGGCTTCATGGGCGCGGGTTCACAGATGCTCGACGGCTGGGCCGGCACGTTCGTCGGACAGCGGCGTCGCGTCGTTCTTCCGGATTTCCGCGGCCACGGGGACAGTGCGAAGCCGCACGATCTCGCCGCCTATCCGCCGGACGTACTCGCCGACGACGGGTTCGCCCTCGTCGAGCATCTCGGGCTGAGCGACGGGGATTACGACCTTGGCGGTTACTCGCTCGGCGCACGGATCGTGCTGCGCATGCTCGTGCGGGGCGCCAAGCCGGGCCGCGCGATCGTGGCCGGACAGGGACTGGCGAAGGTGAGCGGTCCGCAGGGCGGCGGGGCGAGCCATCGCGTACTCACCGCGATCGTCGACGGGGTCGCGCTCGAGCCCGGCTCGGGCGACGCGCTCATCGCGCGATGGATCTCAACGCTCGGCGCCGACCCCTGGGCGCTGCTGCACGTGCTGGACTCGCTCGTCCCGACTCCCGAAGCCGCCTTGCGCCAGATCACCGTCCCGGCGCTCGTCGCGATCGGCGATCGGGATGAGCGCTCTGATGCCGACGAGTTGGCCGTGCTCCTGCGCGATGCCCGGTTCGTTCGCGTGCCAGGGGATCACCAGAGCGCGTCCGCCGCACCTGAGCTGACTGCGGCGATAGCCGAGTTCCTCGCCTAAGGTCAATGCCCCACGGCCCCTGCCTGAGCGGTCCTGCAGTTCAGTCGAGCCGGCTCCCGGTCAGCCCTGTTCTACGCGACC
Organism: Actinocrinis sp.; assembly: GCA_050725375.1. Taxonomy (GTDB): domain Bacteria; phylum Actinomycetota; class Actinomycetes; order Streptomycetales; family Catenulisporaceae; genus Actinocrinis. The sequence continues at coordinate 6,553 of JBOHCW010000498.1, forward strand.
CTTCCAGCGTCCGCCGCGTCCGCGGTAGTGGCGCAACGCGGAGTCGAACGTCATCGCGCCGTACAGCATCATGACCGCCGGCAGCACGGGTGCGCGCCAGGCCCGCAGGCCGTAGAGCCGCAGCGTCGGCAGATAGCTGATGGACATCAGTGTCCAGGCGCTCAAGGCGGACGCGGCGGTCACCGCGTTCCCTCCGCTTGTAGCGGAGCTCAGCGCGGCGGGCAGGAACGCGAGTCCGAAGACCGGCGGTACCGCGTACATCACAAGCAGGCCGAGCAGCGTGCCGATCAGCAGCAACGGCGAGCGGCGCAGTTGCGTGTAGGCGCTGCGGGCGATCATGTCCCAGAGGTCCGCGAGTCGCGGATATGGACGCACGCTGCGAACGGCAACCGTGAGGCCGAGCCAGGTACGGCCGGCGGTGTCGTCGCGGCGCGGGCCGCCTTCTGCGGGAGCGGCGCTCTTAAGCAACTGGCCGAGCGCGACGTCGTCGATGCGTGCACCGGCGATGCGGGCGAGGCCGCCCGCATGTACGAGCGCGTCGTACCGCACGAGCATGCAGCCGCCGGCTGCCGCGCCGACGTGCGATCCCGGCCTGTTCACGCGACGGAACGGATAGAGCTGCGCGAAGCTGTATACGAACGCGGGCACGATCGCGCGCTCAGCCGTGGTCTCGGTGCGCAGCCGTGCCATCAACGAGACCAGGTCGAGCCCGCGTGCCTCGCCGAATGAGACGAGGCGGCGCACGCTGTCGGCGGGATGCGCGATGTCCGCGTCCGTGAAGAGCACGTACTCAGGCGCGATGGCGGCGGCCGCGGCAGTGGCGGCATCGGCGGTCGCCGTCGACGACGCGGCGGCTACCGTGGCCGTGGTTGTGGCCGTGGCCAAGGTCGTGAATCCGCGATTCATCGCCGCGACCTTGCCCGCCCATCCGGGCGGCGGCCCGTCGCTGTGCACGATTTCCAGCGTTCGGCCCGGATGCTCGGCCGCGAGCTTCTCCGCGACCCGCGACGTGCCGTCCGTGCTCGCGTCGTCCACCAGGACGATCCGGAAGTCGCCGGGGTAGTCCTGCGTCAGCAGCGTGGTGAGCGTCAGTGGCAGCACGTCCGCTTCGTCGCGCGCCGGAACGATCGCGACGACCCGCGGCCAGCCCTCGCTCGGAGACCCGCTGTCCGGCGCGCCGACTTCAGGCAGATGCTGATCCATCAGCCAGTACCGCCCGTGAGCGAACACCAGGTAGATCCACACGGCCGCGGACAGCAGGGCCAGCGATGCGAACACGAGGACGGTCACGCGTCAAAGACTGGCATGCGCCACCCGCCGTCTGCCGCCGACTCGGCTTCGCAAGCACATCGTCGCACATCAGTTCGCCGTGAGGGAGTTATCCACAGGCGCTATCCACACTGTGGATCGAACACTATTGCGAACCCGGATTCGTGCCAGCCGTAGGCAACGGCCTAGTTGTCCTGGGAGAAGCAGCCCTCGACGTCGACGATCAGATTCAACGTGCCGCCGCCGCTGCCGTTGTGGATGCCGTTCAGACGAACACCTCCCGGTGCTCGTGCAGGTAGTCCTCGACGGTGCGCGGCGCGTGTCCGGTCAGCTGCTCGACCGTCGTGGTGGTCCGCTCGTTCTCGCCGGCGAGGATCGCCCACTCGCGCGTGACCAGCAACTGTGCCTGGCCGGGTGCGACGCCGAGGCTCACCAGGCGCCGGACGAGTTCGAACGCGTCAACCGCGCGGAAGGTGACCTTCTCGCCGAGTTCGGCCGACAGGGCCTCCAGCGCCTGCGGCCAGCTGACCAGACGCGGACCGGTCAGGTCGTGATGGCGGCCCCAGGTCGCCGGGTCGGTCAGGACCCTGACCACGGCCTCGGCCGCGTCCCGGTCGTCGCTGAGGGCGACGCGGCCGGTGTCGGCCAGCCCGGTCCAGGTCCGGCTCGCCCGCACCTCGGGCGCCGCGATCAGCAGGGAGGCGGAGAAGATCGACGGCCGGATCGTGCTGTACGGGAGGCCGGCCAGTTGCGCGGCGAAGTCGATGTCCCAGTGCCCGCGCTGGTTCAAGCCGAAGGAGTCGGGGCCGGCGTTGAGCACCGACAGCCGCACGAACTGGCGCAGGCCCGGCGTCGCCGCGGCGGCCTGAATCACCACGCGCTGCAGATTGCCTTCCAGCCCGGCTGATCCCATGGCGACAAAGGCGGTATCCGCGCCGGTGAGGGCGGCGGCGACCGCCGCGGGATCGTCCAGCCGGGGACTTACGATCTCCAGACCGGGCGCGTCTCCGAAGAGCGTCCGGGCCTTCTCCGTGTTTCGCACGAGCGCGCGCACCGTGGTGCCGCGTTCGAGCAGCAGCCGCACAACTTTGCTGCCGACTCGTCCGGTGGCGCCGATTACCGCGGTGGCCGTGTTCTCGGCCGTTGGCCCGGTCGCCGCGGTGGATGCCGTCGTCATCGTGTCACTGCCCCGTTGTCGTCGTGGAGGTGGAGGTGGAGGTGGAGGTGGCCTTGGGATCTGAGCCGTGCGCCGCGGCGAACTGCCGGTTGTGTACTCGCAACGCCAGGGCGGCGATCGTCAAGTTCGGAACCGCGGCGCCGAGCGGCCGCCCGCGGTCTACAAGGTCTGCGATCACTGCCTCGACCTCCGTCTTCCGCCCGGAGGTGAGGTCGCGTGACATCGATGAGGTGGTTGGTGAGCCGGGCGCCGTCACCGTCCGTTCGACCGCAGCCACCTGATCCGCCGTCAGCGGATAGCCGGCCGCGGCGGCCACACCTGCCGCTTCGGCGACGATGCCGCGGGCGAATTCATCGCCGCCGGGCACGGCGACCACGTCACCGACCGGGGCGCGCATCAACCCGGTGACGGCTCCGACGCTCGCGATGAACACCCACTTCGCCCACATCGCCGCCACGATGTCGGCCCGGATCGCGACGTGCGCCCCGGCGTCCTTGAAGGCCGCGCCGAGTGCTTCGATGCGGGCGGTCGACGAACCGTCGAGCTCGCCCACTTCGACCTCGAACAGCGGCGCCAGGACGTCGACGACCCTATCGTCGGACAGTTGCGTGACCATGTGCGCGACGCCGCCGACCGTCGCATCGCCGAAACGCTCGCCGAGCCGGTCTAGGTGCCCCATCCCGTTCAGGAACGGCACGATCGCCGTCCCCGCTCTGCCTGCATGGCTGACGCCTGCCTGGCTGACGCCTGCTTGGTCGACGATGGCGGGCGCGATGTCGTCCATGATGCCGGCCAGAGCGTCGGCCTTCACCGCGAGGACGACCGCGTCGTACGAGGCAGTCACCTCGTCGGCGGTGATCACGCGAGGCTGGGCTGTTCGCACTCGGCCCGCTTCTCTGATGGCGAGCCCGTCCGCACGCAGCACCTCCGCTCTGCGCGGCCGGGCCAGCACCGTGACCTCGTGTCCGCCGTCGAGCAGGCGCGCGGCGAGAAAGCCGCCGACCGCGCCGGCTCCGGCTATCAACAACCGCATCGCGTCCAGCTCCCCAGCTCGGTGACTTGCGCTCTGACGTGCGCTCTGACTTTTCATGCCGACTTTCCATGCTGACTTGCACTCTGCAAGCCAATTTCAGGATAGCGAGGTAGGCTTTCAGAGTGCAAGCCACCGCGAAAAGTCAGATCATCGACTCAGCTCCGGACGAGGAAGGCCTCGGCCACGACCGGCGTCCCTGCCCGCTCGGCCGGGCCAGCTCGATCCTCGGCGACCGCTGGATCCTGTTGATCATGCGGGACGCGACGGTCGGGGTCAGCCGGTTTGACGAGTTCCGCGCGCACCTCGGCATCGCTGACAACATCCTGTCGGACCGGCTGCGCCGCCTCGTGGAACACGAGATCCTGGTCAAGGTGCCGTACCACGACGGCCGGCGCCAACGTCACGAGTACCGGCTGACCCAGGCCGGCGCCGACCTCGCCCCGGCGCTGCGGGCCCTCGCCGACTGGGGCCACCGCCATACGCAAGCCGCGCGCGTGCCGAATGCACCTCTCAGCGCGGTGCACGCAGACTGCGGCGGCGAGATCACGGCCGACCGTTCGTGCACTGACTGCGGCGCGACGGTGCCGCGCGAGCAGGAGGCCTGGGTGCGCAACTGGCGCTCGCCCGACCCGATTCCGCTCGCCCAACCGTGGCACGGCGACCGATTCGACTGGGCCGAGGCCAACGGGGAGGCGGGCGGGACCGCGTAAGCCACAGGCGGCGCGGCTGTACTACTAGAGCTGTTTGCGAACGCTCTACGAACAGTGCGAGCCGTCAGGAAGGGCGGCCGGCGGCGACAGCGTCGGTGGCGAGCCATTGGTCGAAGGTGATCTGCCCACGCGGCCCTGGGCTGGTGGGTAACAGCGCGCCGCCGACCATCGCTTTGCCGACCGCACCGGGCATCCGAAACGGCACGAGGACGCGTCGCTCGCGGCGTGCGCTGATCAGCTGCCGGACCAGTTCGTGCATCCGGTTCTCTTCGGGGCCGGCCAGGTCGGGTGCCATTCCGACCGCCTTCCCGCGCGCGAGGTCGACCAGTGCGATCGCGACGTCGCGGGCCGCGACAGTCTGATTGAGCATCTTCGGCGTCAGCACGAGCGGACCCAGCGCGTGCTCCAGCATCTGCCCGGCGAACTCATGGAACTGCGTGGCGCGCAAGACGCTGCCCGGCACCGGGCCGGCCAGGACCAGCTGCTCTTGCCTGCATTTCCCATGGTAGTAGCCGTAATCCACGCGGTCACAGCCCACGATGGACAACGCCACGTGGTGCTGAACGCCGACGCGGTCGCCGGCGGCGAGCAGATGTGAGGTCGCGGCTTCGAAGAACGCGAGGGCCTTTGCGCGGCTCAGGGTCGTGATGTTGCTGACGTCGATGACTGCCGTGACTCCCTTTAAGGCGTCATCGAGACCCTTACCCGTCGTCAGATCCACGCCGCGCGAACGTGCGAGCACGATAGGCGTGTCGCCGCCTGCATTTACTGTGTCGACGACCAGTTTGCCGACGCAGCCGGTGCCACCTGCCACTGCGATCTTCACAGCTTCACCTCGGTTTGATTCGAGTCGACATTCGCTTTCAAGATGTGCCGCGCGGGCGGGAGCAGCGCTGCCGCCAGTACGACGGTGCCGCCGAGTGCGATGACGTTCGCAGCCTGATCCGTCGCACCGTACATGTCCAGGCGGGCGCACACCGGTTTAAGTCCGATCTTCTTTAGTCCGATCTTCATGCTAGGAAGACGCGGTAGCCCGGCGTTGTGTGACAGCGTCGGTGCGATGCGCGCCATGACCGCGGCTTGCGGTGGCTGAAGTGGTCCAGGATTTCGGCTCGCCATTGGGCCAGTCCGGGAGATCCACGTCGGCGTTACGGTGGCGTCATGCACGTCTTCCTCGCCGGGGCCACGGGCGCGATCGGCCGACGCGTCCTGCCCCTCCTGCTCGCCGATGGGCACCAGGTCACCGCCATGGTCCGGTCCGACCAGGCCGCGAGAGCGGTCGAGAAGGCGGGCGCGACGGCGGCGTTGGCTGACGCGATGGACGCGGCGGCTGTACGCGCGGCCGTGCTGACAACCATGCCCGATGTGCTGATGCACCAGCTCACGGCCTTGTCCGACCGGGACTTCGCCGCGAACTCGGCGCTGCGCGTCCATGCCAGCCGTCACCTTGCCGAGGCGGCGGCCGAGGCGGGCGTCCGGCGGTTCATCGCGCAAAGTATCTGCTGGATGTACGAGCCCGGCGACATGCCCGCGAACGAGGACGTCCCGCTTGACGTCGACGCGCCGCAGCCGCGAGCGGGCGGCGTCGGAGCCGTCGCAGAACTCGAAGCGCAGACTGCGCGCAGCCCGGAGTGGGTCGTGCTGCGATACGGCATGCTTTACGGGCCTGACACGTGGTACGCGCCCGAAGGCGCGATGGCGCAGCTTGCACGTCACGGTGAGTTAACCGCGACCGCTGACGTAACGAGCTTCGTGCATGTCGACGATGCAGCCTCAGCTGCCATAAGCGCCCTTACCTGGCCGACCGGCGCGGTCAACGTGTGCGACGACGAGCCGGCGCCAGGCGTTGCGTGGGTCCCGGCGTTCTGCGATGCGGTGGGCGCGCCGGCGCCGACCCTCGACGACGCGCCGAGGTCGCCGGTCGCGCGAGGTGCCGACAACGCGCTTGCCCGTCACAGCCTCGGCTGGACGCCGCGCTGGCCGTCGTGGCGCACCGGTTTCGCCGCGATGCGGGGCGAAGATTGAGGTCGCGCCGGGTCAGGGGGTCGGACGTCGGCAGCGCATCGCCGCGACCCGGGCGCGGATAATCAGATCATTGACGGCTGACTCCGCGCTCGGCTCTGCAGGCAGCCGCGTAAGGCGCTGCACTTCATCAAGTCGTGCGCGTAACGTCGCGAGATCCGCGTCAAGGCGTTCCGGTCCGATGGGCACGATGCACGCGTCCGCTGGCAGGTGTTCAGCGCTTGCCTTGGCAGCTATCAGGTCTGGCAGGTACGTCGGACTGTATTCGCGCTCATTCTCGATCAGCGTCGGAAGGTGCGCAACGAGGTGTCCGCTCCGCATCAGGTGGATGCCCGAGAGCAGGACCCGGAACGTGTAGAGCAGGGGCTTGAGCTCGCCTGTCTTCGCGTACAGGCGCTGTTGCGTTGTCGCGAAACCCTGGTAGTGGCGCGCGTGCAGACTCGTCACCAGCTTGGGTGCGAGGCTGACGAGTTCCGCATGCGCAGACGTCGTGTGTACGACGAGCGGCGACAGAAGTTGTTCGAGCACGTAGCCGTTCGGGCTCAGGAGCAGGCGGGCGAACTTCGCCAGGTCGTGCGTGACCAGATCCATCTCGACGCCGTCGCGGTCCCACATCCGCGAGACCGTTTCCACGGGATGGCGTAGGCCGACGATGTCTTTGACAGACAGCAGATGCGCGCCGCGCAGGTCGACGTCTGAGTCCGTCGAGGGGAAGCCGTAGAGGTGTGCGCCCGAGACTGTGGCGAACGCAAGCGGGTGTACGTACTCGGCGACGACAGCCGTGAGATCGACTTGAGGCAAGCCAGCCTCACGTAATGCGACGTGTGCGGTCACGGCTGTCGCCGGTCCGACAGTGGCTCCGACGCCGACGCCGACTCCCCATCCATGTCCACGTCCATGTCCACGTCCACGTCCCAGAACTCGCGGCGTACCCGCAGCAGCCACGCCTCAACGGCCACGAAATCCGGCTCGTCCGGCAGCGCGCTTGCCGCCTGGGCGAAGCGCTTTTCGGCCTCGGCCATGAACGGCACGGCAACCTGCGGGTCCGCCGCGACACGCTCACCGAATACGCGGTAGCGCTCGGGATCGGCGAGCCGCACGGACATGTCTCCGGTCGTGTACAGGTCGAATCCCTGATCGACGAGCCGCATCAGGTGCCGTGCGTGCTTGGAGGTGCGCGCGGTACGATCCGCGTCCTCGCCTCGGGTGATCAGCTTCTTGAGCTGCTGCGTGGCGTATCCGAGATAGGCATCGCGGACGCGCTTCGCAGACAGGAACGATGCGCGCATGGCACGCAGTTCCTCGCCGAGCGGCGTGCGCACCTCGTAGAGTTCGTCGGGCAGCCAGAGCAGTTCGGTGGCGGTGGGATTTCCGGCGAGCATGAGCCGGACAGCCTTGCCCGCCTCGTGGAATGTCGCATCGGGCTTCGACGTGACGTGCGACTCCTGTGGTTGGTGGAGTCCAAGCTACGCGCGCGTCGGCACGGCGAACACGCCCAGCCGATCCACGTCCGAGTCCGGACCGGCGAGGCCGTAGGCCGTGGAGCCGACGATGCCCGCAAGCAGCATCGCGCCGTAGCCATAGTCGTCGTCGTCGTTGAGGTAAGCCGTCACCAGCGGCAGCTTATTTGCTACCTGAGTCGCTGACACGCGAATTACAGCCGCGACGACAGAAACCCGGCGGCTGGGCCTGCTCAGTGGTCGATCGGTAAATGTGTAGCACGCTGTCGTGCGTATGGGGACACTGCGTCGGTGACCGGTTCTGCACTGCCTCAACTGCTTCGACCTCGTGCCCTGCGGCCCGGAGATCTCGTGGTTATCGCATCGCTGTCCGGGCCGCTGCCCGCCGCTTACGAGCCCAACGTCGAGCAGGCGGTGGCAGTACTCGAACGGATGGGATTTCGCGTGCGCCGGGCGCCGCTTCTGCAAGTGGGGCGGCACCACTGGTGGAGCGCGGCCCCGCCGGCGGAGATCGCCGGGGAGCTCAATGCTCTTCTGCGCGATCCCGAGGTACACGCGATCATCGCGAATGACGGCGGCCAGACGGCGCTCGGTTACCTCGATCTGATCGACGTCGAGGCGATCAGGGCCGATCCCAAGCCGATCCTCGGGTACAGCGACATCTCACTGCTGCATCTGGTGCTTTACGCGCGCACGGGTCTGGTCGGGTTCCATGCCGACATGGCCACCCCCGGCTTCGGCGGGCACTGGCAGACCGCGCCGGCGATCCGGCAGGCGGAACTCGAGAGGCTCTACACCAGATTGCTGACCGGCACCGATGCGATCGGTGCGCTGCCCGCGAGCGCGTCGTGGGAATGCTGGCGTGCCGGGCGTGCCGAAGGCCGGCTGATCGGCGGGGTGATCAATCGCATCGTGCTGGCGCAGGCGACGCGTTTCGCGCTGCCGCTCGAATGGTTCGACGGTGCGGTCCTGTTCTGGGAGGAGATGGGCGGACTGGCATCGTACGTGTGGAGCTATCTACAGGTATTGCGACACTGCGGCATCCTCGATCGGATCGCCGGCATGGTCGTGGGCATTCCGCGCGAGATCAACGGACTCGAGTCGCCCGACGCGTCCCCGACGCTGGCCGAGATCGTCCTCGACGTCCTCGGCGACCGTGACATCCCGGTCCTGGGCAACGTCGAGTTCGGACATGCCGGCCCGAACCTGCCGATGCCGGTCGGCATCCGCGTCGGCCTCGACGCGCAGCGGCGGACGTTGTCGCTGCTCGAACCGGCGGTACGGCCGCACGCGATGACGACACCGGCTGGCTGAGCACCGCGCAGCAGTGAGCCGACAAACCCCCGGCCGTCCTGGCCGGCCCGTCTTGACGCACTGGACGGGCCGGCCGGATCCGCTACCGGTTACGGCGCGACGGGATTGCCGCCGAAGGTGACGGCCAAGTGTCCGTCTGTGGCGAACGACCAGCCCAGGGTGCCGCTGTAGCCGGCGCAGCGCGAGCCGTTGGCTCCGGCCCAGAACTGATCCGAACCGTCCACGTCGCCGACGAGCTTGTCGTTCGATCCGCCGCCGGCGGTGGAGAAGCGACAGGAGGTGTCGTCGCGGAACACGGACGCGCCGGTCTCCCAGTGGAAGTTGCGCTCGCCGTTGTCGATGCTGACGTTGTTCGACACCGTCATCGCGCCGGGGTTGTTGTTGTAGGTGAACCCGTCGTGCCCGTTCTGGTAGGCGATGTCGTGCTCGACCACGTGGTTGACCGCGATCTTGTCGCCGCCGAGCTTGAACCCGTTGCGGTCGCCGTTGGCGGCCTGCGTCCCGTTCGTGAGCGTGCCCTGATCGTAGGAGAGCGAGTACTCGATGGTCACCGGGCCGATGGCGCCGGTGTCGGTCTTGGTGAACAGGTCCCATCCGTCGTCGATGTTGTTGTGGGAGACGTCGTAGCGGAACACGTTGCCGGTGCCGACGGTCAGCTTCGCGGCGAACCCGTCGGCGTTCTCCCCGGCTGAGTCCGCGTTGTCGTAGGACTCGCAGCTGATCACCAGGTTGTCGGACGGCCACGCGCTCTGCGGGGTACTGGAGGAGATCCGGGATATCTGCAGGCCGGTGTCGCGGTTGGCTCGGGTCACCGTGCGCTCGATGACGTCGTCGCTGCCGCCGACGGCGATCCCGTTGTCCCCGGCGTGCTGCACCACGAGGCCGTAGAGGTGCCAGTACGACGCGTCCAGTTGCAGCCCGCGGTTGGCCGAGGCCTCACTCTGGACGGCGAAGTCCAGGACAGGGGTCTCGCCCGGATAGGCCGACAGGGTCTTGCGCGCGCCGGGGGTGCCGTCGTTACCCGCCGCGATGGTCACCGTCTGCGCCAGGTTGTAGGTGCCGCCGCGCAGGTAGATCGTCCCGCCCGCGCCGATCCGGCCCAGCGCCGCGGTGATCGTCGTCGGATCCGTCAACGTCCCGGCCGAGCCGGCGCCGCCGTTCGGCGACACGTACAGGGCGCCGCCCGCCGGAGGGGGTGAGGTGGCGCTGTTCGTGGGCGTGGGACTGGCCGACGCGGTCGCGGTGGGCGTAGCGGAGCTCGTCGCCGTGGCCGTCGGCGACCCGGTCGCGACACTGCCGGTGCACGTCACACCGTTGACCGCGAAGTTCGTCGGCGAGGTGTTGCCCGTGCTCCAGCTGCCGTTGAAGCCGATCGAGGTGGTCGCGCCGGTGGCGAGCGAGCCGTTGTAGCCGAGGTTCGAGGCGGTGACCCGGGAGCCGTTCTGCGCGTAGTCGGCGTTCCAGCCGGACACCACCTGCTGGCCGGACGGGAAGGTCCAGGTGAGCGTCCACGAGCTGAGCGCGGACCCGAGGTTGGTGATGCCGACGGCGGCGGTGAACCCGCCGGCCCACTGCGAGCCGACCGTGTACGTGACCTGACAGCCCGCGCTCGCGCCCTGGGCCGCCGTGGCCGCCACGACGCCGACACTCGCCGCCGCGGCGACCAGCACCGGTGCGGCCAGGAACGCGGTCGCGCGGGCGCGCGTCGAGTGGGCGCGCTTCACGGGGGAGCCGTGGGGACGCGGTGGATGGTGGAAATCGCGCACGGAAGGCTCCTTTGTCGGCTGTTTTGTCGGGCTGCGCATCCAGTGCGGGTTCGTCGGACCCGACCGGATTCACGCGGCCGGGCACCGGTCGCCTGGGTAGACCGGACCGTAAGCCGGAGGTTTCGCAGCGTCAACGAAAGTGATCCACGGCGGCACCGGGCCGGCGAAGCCGACGCGAGAACCCGGCCCGGATCGTCGCGATCGCGGCAGGCGCTCCCCGTGCGACACAGGCCGCCGACCACAACGTTCCGTGCTCAGCCCGTCGCCGGATCGGCGCACGGCGCTGTCGAGAATCACCGAATGTGTCGGGAACGGGCCGCGCCGTGGAAACTGAAAGTTACGGAGTCGAAGCGCTTCGAAAGGCTAGAGCACCGGGCATGTGACGGGCGAACTCCTGGGCACAGGGAGGCCGCCAGCCCACCCGTCAGTACCAGCCTGGAGAT
>JBOHCW010000499.1:0-3917 GCA_050725375.1 Actinocrinis sp.
TCTCGAACGTGCCCTGCAGGATGCCCTGGGTGCCGATGTAGATCCACGACCCGGCGGTCATCTGCCCGTACATGATCAGCCCGAGGTCCTCCAGCCGCCGGAACTCCTCCCAGTTGGCCCAGTCGCCGACCAGGTTCGAGTTCGCCAGGATGACGCGCGGCGCCCACTCGTGCGTGCGCATCACACCGACCGGCTTGCCGGACTGCACCAGCATCGTCTCGTCGCCGCGCAGCGTGGTCAGCGTGCGCAGCAGCGCGTCGAAGGACGCCCAGTTGCGCGCGGCCTTCCCGGTGCCGCCGTAGACGACCAGTTCTTCGGGATGCTCGGCCACTTCGGGGTCGAGGTTGTTCTGGAGCATCCGGTAGGCCGCCTCCTGCTGCCAGCCGAGGGTGTTGAGGCTGGTGCCCCGGGGGGCGCTCACCATGCGCGGACCGCTCATGCGCTTGCTCGCTTTCACTCGGAGGCCGTCGTGTGAGGACGCCGTCTTGTCTCGTGCCCGGAGCCGCGGGCCGCGAACCCCGAGGTATGTTATGCAATCATTCACTCCGGTGGTCAACCGCATGATTTCATTCATACGGATTTCAGGGCACACCGCGAGGTGCACCTCCGACGTGCACCTCCGACGTGCACAGCCCGCACCCGGTCAAAGTGGTCCGCTCAGGCGAGGAGAACCCATGGCAGCGACGGTCCAGCTCGGTCCCGGCGAGGTCGGCCGCAACGACCTGACCTTCCCCGAGGTCGTGGCGGTGGCCCGCGACGGCGCCCGTGTGGAGCTGACGGCCGCCGCGCTCGCCGCGCTCGCCCGGGGACGCGCGACCGTGGACAGGCTCGCCGCCGCCCCGACCCCGGCGTACGGCATCTCGACCGGCTTCGGCGCCCTGGCCACCCGGCACATCGACCCCGAACTGCGCGCCGCGCTGCAGCGCTCGCTGATCCGCTCGCACGCCGCCGGGATGGGACCGCTGGTCGAGCCCGAGGTCGTCCGGGCCCTGATGCTGCTGCGCCTCAAGACGCTCGCGTCCGGACACACCGGCGTGCGCCCGATCGTCGCCGAGACCATGGCCGCGCTGCTCAACAGCGGCATCACCCCGGCGGTGCGCGAATTCGGCTCGCTCGGCTGCTCGGGAGACCTCGCGCCGCTCGCGCACGTCGCGCTGGTGCTGATGGGCGAGGGCGAGATCCTCGGCGAGGACGGCAAGCCGGCCGAGGCCGCGCCCGCGCTGGCCGCACACGGCATCGAGCCGCTGGCGCTGGAGCCCAAGGAGGGCCTGGCGCTGATCAACGGCACCGACGGCATGCTCGGCATGCTGATTCTCGCCCTGCACGACTTCGACCGGCTGCTTAAGGTCGCCGACCTGTCCGCCGCGATGAGCGTTGAGGCGCAGCTCGGCACCGACCGGGTCTTCCTGCCCGAACTGCACGCGATCCGTCCGCATCCAGGGCAGGGCGCGTCAGCGGCCAACATGCTGTTGCTGCTCAAGGATTCCGGCGTCGTGGCCTCACACAGGGGCCCGGACTGTAACCGTGTACAGGACGCGTATTCACTGCGCTGCGCGCCTCAGGTGGCCGGCGCCGCACGGGACACGCTGGATCACGCCGCGCTCGTTGCCCGCCGCGAGCTGAACTCGATCGTGGACAACCCGGTCGTCCTCCTGGGCGAGGGCAGGGTGGAGTCCAATGGAAACTTTCACGGCGCGCCGGTCGCGTTCGTGCTCGACTTCCTGGCCATCGCCGCCGCCGAGGTCGGCTCGATCGCGGAGCGGCGCACCGACCGGATGCTGGACGTGGCCCGCTCGCACGGTCTGCCGCCGTTCCTGGCCGACGACCCCGGCGTCGACTCCGGTCTGATGATCGCTCAGTACACCCAGGCCGCCCTGGTCTCCGAGAACAAGCGGCACGCCAACCCGGCGAGCGTGGACTCGATCCCGTCCTCCGCGATGCAGGAGGACCACGTGTCGATGGGCTGGTCGGCGGCCCGCAAGCTGCGCGCCTCGCTGGACAACCTCACCCGCATCCTGGCGATCGAACTGCTCACCGCCGCGCGCGCCCTCGACCTGCGCGCGCCGCTCCAGCCCGCGCCCGGTACGGCCGCGGCGATCGGCGTGCTGCGCGCCCGCGGCGTCGGTGGACCCGGCCCGGACCGTTACCTGTCGATCGAACTGCGTGCGGCCGAGGACGCGGTACGCAACGGCTCGGTGCTTAACGCGGTCGAGTCCGCTGTCGGTGCCCTGCGGTAAACAGAAGGCTTCTGTAAGGCGCGCTGGCTATCGTGGTCGGCTCGACAGGTAAGCAAACTGAACTATCCAACATGATCCCCAGCACGTCCCGGCGAAGCGGCGAGTGGAGGTGACGTCCGTGCCAGCGCTCATGCCCGATCCGCCCGCCGCCGCGGGGCTGGTCCACCGCGGCCTCGACGTCCCGGCCGGCTCCACCGAGCGGCTGCTCGCGCTGCTCGACGGACGCAGGCTGTCGCCCGCGCAGCGTCGCATCGGCCAGTTCCTGATCGACCACCTGGCCGAGGTGGTGTTCATGTCCAGCGTCGACCTGGCCGAGCGGGTCGGCGTGAGTCAGCCCTCGGTGACGCGTTTCGCCGCCGCGCTCGGCTTCTCCGGCTATCCGGCGCTGCGCCACGCGCTCAAGGGCATCGTGCTCGGCTCGGTCGGCGAGTCGCCGGAGGAGGTGCGGCGCAACGAGTTCCAGGCCGCCATCGCCGCCGAGCAGGCGAACCTCGCCGCCCTGCAGCGATTGGCCGCCACGCCGGATCGGCTCGTCGAGACCGGCCGGCTGCTCGCCGAGTCGACGCCGCTGGCCGTGCTCGGCCTGCGTCTGTCGTTCGCGGTCGCGCAGTACTTCGCGTACAGCGTGCAACGCATCCACCCTGATGTACGGCTGGTCGCCTCAGCCGGCACCACTGCGGACGACGCGCTGCTTCAGGCGCGCCAGGCCGGTGCGACGTGGCTCGTAGCGTTCCTGCTGCCGCGTTACGCGGAGGAGGCGCTTACCGCGATCGACCATGCACGCGACCTCGGCTACAGGGTCGTGCTGATCACGGACAACCCGCTGGTCCCGTTCGCCGACTCGGCCGACGTGCTGCTGCCCGCCGGCGTCGGCTCGCGTCTGGTCTTCGACTCGCACGCCGCGCCGGTCGTGCTCGCGTCGCTGCTGGTCCAGGCGGTCGCGGACGCGGCGCCCGAACGTACCCAGTCACGCCTGGAAGCCCACGAATCGCTGAGCGAATCGCGCGGGTATTACCGCGCTTGAAGCTCCCGCGACCGCCGCTGCACCAATAGCGGCCCGCGGACTCCTAAAGTCTGTGGAGAGACCAGCTCTGTGGGGAGACCCGTGGAGAGCAGTGCGGTGCGTGTGACTCGGGGCACCGACCCTCGCGCTCGATGTTACCGGCGAGTAGAGTTGCCCCGCCCGCGCCGGTAAAGCGCGCCCGCACCGACACAGGAGACCGACCGGACCATGCAGATCGCCGCGATCATCATCTCCCTCGGCATCGCCGCGGTGGGGCTCGCGCTGTTCGCGCGCGTGCTGACCCGCATGTACCGGCTGATCACGGCCGGCCAGCCCGCGCCCGGCCGCACCGGCGACCCGGTCGCCCGCACCAGGACGCTCTTGCGCGAATTCCTCGGCCACACCCGGCTGGCCCGGCGCGGCAAGCGGTGGATCGGCGCGGCGCACTGGACCGTGATGGTCTCCTTCGGCCTGCTGTTCTTCACCCTGATCACCGCGTTCGGGCAGCTGTTCCAGGCGAGCTTCCAGCTGCCGGTCATCGGCCGCTGGTGGCCCTTCGAACTGGTCACCGAGCTGTTCAGCTTCGCCGGCCTGCTCGGCATCGTCGGTCTGATGATCGTACGGCTGGCGAACCTGCCGAGCCGCAAGGAGAACCCGCGCCGCTCGCGCTTCTACGG
>JBOHCW010000500.1:0-3904 GCA_050725375.1 Actinocrinis sp.
GGGCCGGGCCGAGCAGGTCGAGCACGAGCGGGCCGAGCGCGGTCACGTCGCCGGCTCCGGCCGTGACCACGATGTCGCCGGGCCGCGCCCAGGCGGCGAGCCGGGCCGCGACCGCCGAGGAGTCGGGCTCGAACACGACCCGGTCGGCCGGCAGCGGGACGTCCTGCGCGATCACCGCGCCGGTCACGCCGGGGACCGGGTCCTCGCCCGAGCCCGGGTAGACCTCCATGACCACGACCGCGTCGGCCGCGCCGAGCGGTGCGCCGTACTCGCGCAGGAACGCCTGTGCGCGCGAGAAGCGCTGCGGCTGGAACGCCACGATCAGCCGTCCGTCGCCGACCAGTGCGCGGAAGGCGGCGAGCGTCGCGGCGATCTCGGTCGGGTGGTGCATGTAGTCGTCGTATACGCGTACGCCGCCGGCTTCGCCTTTGAGCTCCATGCGACGCCGCGCGCCCGTGTAGGCGGCCAGCGCGTCGCGGATCCGGCCGCGTTCGACGCCGAGTTCGTCGAGCACTGCGAACGCGGCGGCGCCGTTGGCCGCGTTGTAGGCGCCGAAGATGCCGAGCGCGATCGGGTACGCCTCACCGCGCGCGTGCACCGTGAAGCGCGCCTTGCCGTCCACGACGTCGATCTCGTCGACGCGGTAGTCGACGGGCCGGCCGTCGATCCGCTCGGCCGTGCCGTACCAGGCCACGCGCAGGCCCGAGTCGCGCGCGACCCGGCCGACGGCGACCGCCCCGGGATCGTCCGCGCACACGACCAGCAGGCCGCCGGGCTTGACCCGGTCGACGAAGGCGACGAAGGCCTTGTGCACGTCGTCGAGCGAGGCGAAGTAGTCGGCGTGGTCGAGTTCGACGTTGGTGACCACGGCCACGTCCGGCTCGTAGTGCCGGAACGTGCCGTCGGACTCGTCGGCCTCGGCGACGAACACCTCGCCGCCGCCCGCGCGCCCGCTCACGCCCGAGGCGCCGATCTCGCCGCCGATCGCGTACGACGGGTCGTGGCCAAGCGCGTCGAGGGCGACCGCGAGCATGGACGTGGTCGTGGTCTTGCCGTGCGTCCCGGCGACGAGTACCGAGGTGCGCCCGACCATCAGCGCGGCCAGCGCCGTGGCGCGGTGCACGATCCGCAGGCCGCGGCGCACGGCCTCGACCAGTTCGACGTTGTCCGGCCGCACGCCGGTGGTGGCGACGACGGTGTCGACGCCGTCGAGGTTCCGCGCCGCCTGGCCGATGTACACGCTCGCGCCGGCCGCGATCAGCGCCTCGACCGCCGCGGTGCGCTTGATGTCGCTGCCGGAGACGGGCAGGCCGCGCTCGACGGCGATCCGGGCGACCGGCGCCATGCCGACGCCGCCGATGCCGACGAAGTGGATGCGGCCCAGGTCCTCGGCGGGCGGGATGAACGGCGGCGGTTCGTAGCCGCGCGGATCCGGGGCCTCGCGCGTCACGCGCCGGTCCCGGTGGCGCCGGGGCGGGTGGCGGCGTGCGCCGTGCCGGCCGGCACGGCCTTGCCGACCGCCTCGAAGACCATGTCGGCCAGCGCCTCGTCGGCATCGCGGCGGCCGAACTCGGCGGCGGCCCGGCCCATCGCCTCCAGACGCGCCGGGTCCTGTGCCAGCGGGATCAGCTCCTTGACGAGCCAGTCCGAGGTCAGGTCGCCGTCGTCGATCAGCAGGCCGCCGCCGGCGCGCACGGCCGGCTGCGCGTTGAGGCGCTGCTCGCCGTTGCCGATCGGCAGCGGCACGTACGCGGCCGGCAGGCCCACCGCGGCAACCTCGGCGCAGGTCATCGCGCCGCCGCGGCACAGCACGAGGTCGGCGGCGGCGTAGGCCAGGTCCATCCGGTCGAGGTAGGGCACCGCGACGTACGCCGCGCCCTGGACCTGCGGCAGCGCGGACTCGTCGTAGTTGGCGCGGCCGAGCGCGTGCAGGATCTGGATCCCGGCCGAGGAGAACGCGGCGGCCGCCGCGGCGACCTGCTCGTTGAGGCGCCGGGCGCCCTGCGAGCCGCCGTAGACCAGCAGCGTCGGGCGGTCCTTCTCCAGTCCGAACGCGTCGCAGGCCTCGGCGCGCAGCGCGGGCCGGTCGAGCGTGGACAGCGCGCGGCGCAGCGGCATGCCGATGTACTGGCCGCCGCCGAGCCGGCAGTCGGGCGAGCCGGTGGCGATCCGGTCGGTCATCCGGGCGCCGACCCGGTTGGCCAGGCCGGGGCGCACGTTCGCCTCGTGCAGCACGATCGGCACGTTGCGGCGCCGGGCGGCGAAGTAGGCGGGCAGCGCTACGTAGCCGCCGAAGCCGACCACCACCTCGGCCTCGACCCGGTCGAGCACCTCGGCCGCGCGGCGCACGGTGCCGGCCAGCCGGCCGGGCACGGTGAACAGCTCGGAGGTGGGCTTGCGCGGCAGCGGGACGGCGGGGATCAGCTCCAGGTCGTAGCCGCGCTCCGGCACCAGCCGGGTCTCCAGGCCCTTGGTGGTGCCCAGCGCCGTGATCGCGATCCGCGGGTCCCGCCGGCGCAGCGCGTCGGCCAGGGACAGTGCCGGTTCGATGTGCCCGGCGGTGCCGCCGCCGGCGAGCACGACATGGAGCGGGCGGGCTGCGTCGGTCACGGTGTGCGTCCCTCTTCTCGCTGTGCACTGGGGCGCCGCGCGCCGGTGGCGGCCACTGCCGCCGGGCGGGCTCGGCCGGTGCCTACGGGCGCCGAGGGCGCCGCACCGGCCCGGTGTGGAAGCTTATCGGCTCGCGCCCCGCCGTTGTCCCCCGTCCGGGCGAACGAGACGAGCATCCCGATCGCGGCCATCGACGGCAGCAGCGAGGAGCCGCCGTAGGAGACGAACGGCAGCGGCACGCCGGCGATCGGCAGGATGCCGAGCACCGCGCCGAGGTTGATCATCACCTGCGCCATCAGCCACGCCGTCACCGCGCCGGAGGCCAGCCGCACGAACGTGTCCTCCGCGCGCAGCGCTATACGCACGCCCGCGTATCCGATCAGGCCGAACAGCACGAGCACGGAGGCCGCGCCGATGAAGCCCAGCTCCTCGCCGATGATGGCGAAGATGAAGTCGGTCTGCGCCTCGGGCAGCGAGCCCCACTTCTCCCTGCTGGCGCCGACCCCGACGCCGAACCAGCCGCCGGTGGACAGCGCGCTGAAGCTGTGCACGGCCTGGAAGCCGGTGCCCTGCGGGTCGGCGGTCGGGTCGAGGAACGCGGTGAACCGGCGCACCCGGCTGGGCCGCAGCAGCACCGCGACGGACGCGAGGAACGCGGCCGAGCCGGACAGGATCGCGAACAGCCGGCCCGGCGCGCCGACGGTCCACAGCAGCGCGAAGGCGATGGCCCCGATGATCATCGAGGTGCCCATGTCGCCGCCGAGCATGACCAGTCCGACGATCAGCCCGGCCATCGGCAGCAGCGGCACGATCAGGTGGTCCCAGCTGGTCAGCCGCTTCTCCTTGCGGGCCAGCAGGTCCGCGCCCCACAGCACCAGGGCGAACTTGGCGAACTCGCTGGGCTGGATGGTCAGCGGGCCGAACACCAGCCAGTTCTGGTTTCCGCCGGTGGACACCCGGCCCACCGCCAGCACCATGACCAGCATGATCAGCGTGACGATCAGCAGCGGGTACGCGGCGGCGCGGTAGAAGCGCACCGGCAGCCGCGCGGCGGCGATCAGTATCGGCACGCCGATCGCGGCGGAGACCGCCTGCCGCTCGATGGTGCCCAGCTCCGGCTTGCCGGTCAGCAGGTTGTGCACCGTCGAGGCCGAATACACCTCCAGCAGGCCGACCGCGACCAGCAGGAAGGTGGCGCCGATCAGAAAGTAGTACGGCAGCATCGGATGTGCGCCGCGCCCGGGCGGCCGCACGCCGGGCCGCAGCCTGCCGAGCGCGCCGCGCAGCGTCGGCG
>JBOHCW010000501.1:0-5174 GCA_050725375.1 Actinocrinis sp.
TCCTACGCCCGCCGGCCGGCGAAGTGTCAGCAGGCTGTATTACGGGGAGTGGTGTTTGCAGGCCCAGGCAGTGCGTTGTACTCCCGGTGGTCACCGGGGGTTCACCCCGCTCGTCCACGATGCGGACTCGGGGCCGTGAAAGGGGACGCCGTCTACCCACAGGCGAGCGCCCCTCACCCGGTGGGGTCCAACCGAAGGTCGGGCTCGACCAAGGGTCCGTTCAACAAGGGGTCCGTTCAACCAAGGGAGGGAACGTGTCGAAGAAGCGCGCGCTCGGGGCGGGTGCCGCCGCGACGGCCACCGTCGCCGCGCTGCTGTACGCGCCCAGCGCCGGAGCCGCCGTGTCGCCGGACGTCGTGATCAGCGAGGTCTACGGCGGCGGCGGAAACTCCGGCGCCCTGCTCAAGAACGACTTCATCGAGCTCTACAACGCCGGGCAGAGCACGGTGCAGCTCGGCTCGTGGTCGGTCCAGTACATCTCCGCCGCGCCCGGTGCCGCCACCACGTGGCAGGTCACCGCGCTGACCGGGTCGATCGCGCCCGGCGGGCACTACCTGGTCGCCGAGGCGGCCGGTACCGGCGGCACCACCGACCTGCCGACGCCGGACGTGGGCGGCGCAATCAACATGAGCGGCACCAACGGCACGGTCGCGCTGGTCACCACGCAGAACGCGCTTTCCTGCAAGACCGCCGGTGACTGCGCGGCGGACGGCACGATCCGCGACCTGGTCGGCTACGGCACCGCTGTCGTGCACGAGGGCGACGCCGACGCGCCCGGACTGACGAACACGACCTCTGACTCGCGCGCGGCGAGCGGCGCCGACACCGACCGGAACGGCGCCGACTTCACCAGCGGCGCGCCCGACCCGGCGAACAGCGGCACCAAGACCCCCGGCACTGCCCGCATCCACGACATCCAGGGCAGCAGCTGGATCTCGCCGTATAACGGCAAGTCGGTCAGCGCCGTGCCCGGCATCGTCACGGCGCTGCGCACCAGGGGCTCGAAGGGCTTCTGGATCCAGGACCCGAACCCGGACGCCGACCCGGCCACCAGCGAGGGCCTGTTCGTCTACACCGGCTCCGCGCCCACCGTCTCGGTCGGCGACTCGGTGCTGGTGTCAGGCAAGATCCAGGACTACTACCCGCTGTCCAGCGGCGACACCACCTCGACCACCTCGAACCTTTCGGTCACCGAGCTGGGGAGCCCGTCCGTCACCACGCTGAGCACCGGCAACGCACTGCCCGCGCCGGTCGTGTTGACCGCGACCACGGTGCCGAACACGTACGCGCCCGACCTCGGCGGCGCCAGCATCGAGTCGACCCCGATCACCCCGGCCCGCTCCGCACTCGACTACTACGAGTCCATAGAAGGCATGCGCGTGGAGGTGGACGACGCCCGGGTGATCGGCCCGTCGAACTCGTTCGGCGAGCAATACGTGACCACCAAGCCGGACCAGGCGGTCAGCTACCGCGGCGGTTCCCTGCTGACCGGCGAGAACCAGCCCCCGTCCGGCCGGATCGAAGTCGTGCCCGCCGACGGCGGCGACCCGGGCGTGAACGTCGGCGACGTGTTCACCGGCGCGACGGTCGGCCCGATCGACTACTCGCAGTACGGCGGCTACCTGATCGCCGCGACGCAGTTGGGCACGGTCACCCGCGGCGGCCTGGCTCCGGTGATTGCGACGCAGGGCTCGAACAAGCAGCTGTCGGTCGCCACGTACAACGTGCAGAACCTGGCCCCGTCCGACCCGGACACCAAGTTCCAGCGGCTCGCCGAGGGTGTGGTGACCAACCTGGCCAAGCCCGACATCGTGACGCTCGAAGAGGTGCAGGACAACACCGGCGCCACCGATGACGGCACGGTCGCGGCCGGCCAGACCATCGCCAAGCTGACCGCCGCGATCGTCGCGGCCGGCGGCCCGCACTACGCCTACCGCGAGATCGACCCGGTCAACGACCAGGACGGCGGCCAGCCCGGCGGCAACATCCGGGTGGTGTTCCTGTACAACCCGGCGCGCGTCTCGTTCGTGGACAGCGGCGCGTCCTCGGTGAACCGCTCGACGACGGGCACGCGGGTGGTCAAGAAGCACGGCGAGCCCGCGCTGACCCTCTCGCCCGGCCGGATCGACCCGCAGAACCCGGTGTGGACCTCCAGCCGCAAGCCGCTGGTCGGCGAGTTCTCCTTCCAGGGCCGCGCCGTGTACGTGATCGCCAACCACTTCGACGCGAAGCTCGGCGACCAGAACCAGGACGGGCGCGACCAGTACCCGGCCCAGTCCTCCGCGCTGCAGCGCGCCGGGCAGGCGCAGGTCGAGCACGACTTCGTGCGCAATCTGCTGGACCTCGACCGCAAGGCCGACGTCGTGGTGCTCGGCGACCTGAACGACTACCAGTTCAGCCCGGCGCTCAACTCGCTCAAGACCGGCACCTCGGACGGCACCGGCCCCTCGATCCTGACCGACCTGATCACCACCTTGCCGAAGAACCAGCAGTACACCTACGACTACGAGGGCGTCTCCGAGGTGCTCGACCACATCCTGGTCAGCTCGGGCGTCGACGGCGTCGAGTACCAGGTGGTGCACATCAACGCCGAGTTCGCGGACCAGGCCAGCGACCACGACCCGCAGGAGGTTCGCTTCCGGCCGTAGACGGCCGGGATTCGATGCAGGCGGCCATAGACGGCCGGAATTCAACTCAGGCGGCCGTAATATCCGGAGTTTAATACGGGCGGCCGTAGCCGGCCGGAGTGTGGTGCAGGCGGCCGTAGTGCGGTCGGGGGGTGACGCCGTCGTCATCTTGGCACAGACTGCACCGTGAGACGGCTCGGGCGGACCGCCGGGGGGCGGCCCGCCCGAGCGCCGGTGCGGACTTGGTCAGGAGGCTGCGAGGCTCGGCCGCGAGCGTCGCAGCCTCCTGCTGAGCAGGGCGATCGCGTACAGGCCGGCCGCCACCGCCGTGATCGAGAAGCTGGGCGGCAGCGAGGGCGCGTAGTAGGCCAGCGCCAGGCCGCCCCACATCGAGGCCAGCGCGATCCCGACCGAGATCGCCATGCCCTGATACGGCCGGTCGGTCAGCGTCAGCGCCGCCCCGGCCGGCGCGGCCAGCAGGCCGAGCAGCAGCAGCGCGCCGACCGCCTGCGTGGCCTCGGCCGTGGTCGCCCCGGCCAGCGCCAGGAAGCCGAAACCGAGCAGCCGCACCGGAACCCCGCGCGCGGCGGCCACCGCCTCGTCGATGCTGGAGAACAGCAGCGGCCGCGCGATCAGCGCCAGGACCGCGATCACGCCGACGCCGATCCACAGCGCCGCGTCCGCCTGACCGCGCGAGAGGCCGAAGATCGAGCCGAACAGGACGCTGACGGTCCCGTTGCCCGTGCCGCTGCCGCCGGACCGGTTGGTCGTGTACAGCGTCAGGAAGAACACCCCGAGCCCGAGGATCCACGCGAACACGCTGCCGATGACCACGTCGTCCGCGCGTCCCCGGTTGCCGAGCGCGCCGAGCAGCAGCGCGACGACCACGGTCGAGGCGAACAGTCCGACCCGCAGATTGACGCCGAAGGCGAGCGCGGCCAGCGCGCCGGTGAACGCGACGTGCGAGAGCGCGTCGCCGGTGAACACCTGCGCGCGCAGCACCAGGAAGTAGCCGACCAGGCCGCAGGCCAGCGCGATCCCGGTCCCGGCCAGCAGCGCGTTGACCATGAAGGGGTGGTCGAACAGGCTCACGCCGCGGCCCCCGTCCCGGCGGTGACCACAGGACTCTGTCCGGCCGCCGATCTGGCGAGTAAGGGTACGATGATATTGCGGACGGCGTATGCGAGCACGTATGCGACGAACGCGAAAGTGGTCACGTAGAAGCCGATCGGATACGGCGTGAAGAACGCGACGGCCAGCCCGACCCAGGTGACCACGAACCCGATCACGACCGTCAGCAGCAGGCTGAGAACCGGGCGCGCGGTGATCAGCTGCGCGGTCGCGGCCGGCATCACCAGCAGCGCGAACACCAGCAGCGAGCCGGTGATCTGCGAGACCTCCGCCGCCGCCGCGCCCAGCAGCACCAGGAACAGCGCGCCGAGCAGCCGGGTGGGCACCCCGCGCGCCGCCG
This sequence comes from Actinocrinis sp., assembly GCA_050725375.1. Classification (GTDB taxonomy): domain Bacteria; phylum Actinomycetota; class Actinomycetes; order Streptomycetales; family Catenulisporaceae; genus Actinocrinis. The sequence goes on from JBOHCW010000501.1 coordinate 4,099, forward strand.
CCACGTCCGGGTCCACCGAGGCGAACAGCAGCGGCCGGGCGATCGCCGCCATCGCGAGCAGCACCGCCACCGCGACCGCCGCGAGCGTGAGCACGTCGCCGTCGGTGATGCCCAGGACGCTGCCGAACAGCAGGCCCTCGGTCTCGTTGAGGAAGCCGTGGAACAGCGAGACGAACAGCACGCCGCAGGCCAGCGCGAACGCCTGCACGACGCCGGTCAGTGCCGACTCGTGCGCCAGCCCGCGCGAGCCCGGCCGGGTGCCCAGCGCGATCAGCAGCGCGGCGCCGACGCAGAACCCGAAGTAGCCGTACACCGAGCCCACGCCGATCAGCACCGCCCCGGCCGCGCCGGGGAATCCGGCGACCGCGACCGTGTGCCCGGCGAAGGTCTGGCGGCGCAGCACCATGAACCAGCCGACCGCGCCCGCGACCACCGCGATGATCGTGCCGGCCCGGTACGCGTTGACCATCGAGGGCAGCGACCACATCTCCTGGATGTCGCGCACCACGTTCCAGGACAGGCCCCAGTCGGGGTTAACCGGCATCCGGCGCCGCCCCGTGGCCGTGCCCGTGGGAGTCGCCGTGCCGGTCGCTGTGCAGCGCGGGCGCCTCCGGGCCGCCGACGACCACGAGCCGCCCGTCCGAGGCGCGCAGCACCTCGACCGGAGTGCCGTACAGCCGGGTCAGCATCTCGGTGGTGATCACGTCCGCCGGCCGCCCGCACGCGACGCCGCCGGCCGCGATGTACACCACGCGGTCCAGGTACGGCAGGATCGGGTTCACGTCGTGCGCCACCATGACCACCGCCACGCCGGCGTCGCGGCAGATCCGGCCGATCAGCGCCGCGACAGAGGCCTGATTCGGCAGGTCGAGCGAGTCCAGCGGCTCGTCCAGCAGCAGCAGTCCCGGCCGGCGCACCAGCGCCTGCGCGATCAGCAGCCGCTGCTGCTCGCCGCCGGAGCACTGGCCGATCGGCCGGTACGCGTACGCCGAGGCGCCGACCAGGTCGATCACCTCGCGCACCCGCTCGCGCGCTGCCCGGCCGCGCGCGCTGAACCGGCCCGCGCCGGGCAGCGG
>JBOHCW010000502.1:0-25762 GCA_050725375.1 Actinocrinis sp.
GCCGCGGCGCCCCTGCCCGGCTTCAAGCCGGTGCAGTCGGTCGTCTTCTGCGGCCTGTTCCCGACTGATGCCGCCGATTACGAGCGGCTGCGCGAGAGCCTCGCCAAGTTGCGCCTCAACGACGCCAGCTTCGAGTTCGAGCCGGAGACCTCGGCCGCGCTCGGCTTCGGCTTCCGGGTCGGCTTCCTCGGCCTGCTGCACCTGGAGATCATCCGCGAGCGGCTGGAGCGCGAGTTCAACCTGGACCTGATCGCCACCGCGCCGAACGTGGTCTACCGCGTGGTGATGGAGAACGGCCAGGAGCACACGGTCACCAACCCGAGCGAGTTCCCGTCCGACGGCAAGATCGCCGAGGTCTACGAGCCGATGGTGCGCGCCACCGTGCTGGCCCCCTCCGACTACATCGGCGCGATCATGGAGCTGTGCCAGTCCCGGCGCGGCGTACTGCTCGGCATGGACTACCTGTCCGAGGACCGGGTCGAGGTGCGCTACACGCTGCCGCTCGGCGAGATCATCTTCGACTTCTTCGACGCGCTCAAGTCCAAGACCCGCGGCTATGCCTCGCTGGACTACGAGGCCACCGGCGAGCAGACCGCCGACCTGGTCAAGGTGGACATCCTGCTGCACGGCGAGAAGGTGGACGCGTTCTCGTCCATCGTGCACAAGGACAAGGCCTACAACTACGGCGTCAAGATGGCCGAGCGGCTCAAGGAACTGATCCCGCGCCAGCAGTTCGAGGTGCCGATCCAGGCCGCGATCGGCGCGCGCATCATCGCCCGGGAGAGCGTGCGGGCCATGCGCAAGGACGTGCTGGCGAAGTGTTACGGCGGCGACATCTCGCGTAAGCGCAAGCTGCTGGAGAAGCAGAAGGAAGGCAAGAAGCGGATGAAGATGGTCGGCCGCGTCGAGGTGCCGCAGGAGGCCTTCATCGCCGCGCTGTCCACCGACTCCGACGGCCCCGCCGACGCCAAGAAGAAGTAACCGCGCAGCTCACAGCCGCACGCCACGAGCTTCGATCCACCGCGCCGCACGCTGCGCTGCTCGTTACCCGTCCACATCCCGGCCGCGTTTTCGAGACGACGTCCGTCCGCTGTCGGACCTAGCTGAGACAATGGATTCATGCCTTCAGTACCTCTCGACGGCGAACCGGTCCCCGATGACGGCGCCCTGCCCGCCGAGGCCGTCTCCGCCTTCGGGGAGAAGCCCTTCGGCTTCTACGTGCACGTGCCGTACTGCGCGACGCGCTGCGGCTACTGCGACTTCAACACGTATACCGCCAAGGAGCTCGGCGGCGGCGCGTCGCAGGCCACGTACGCGGACACCGCCATCGCCGAGATCCGGATGGCCCGCCGCGTACTGGGCGACCGGTACGTTCCGGTCGAGACGGTGTTCTTCGGCGGCGGAACGCCCACGCTGCTGCCGGCCGCGGACCTGAAGGCGATCCTCAAGGCGATCCGCGACGAGTTCGGCCTGGCCGCCTCCGCCGAGATCACCACCGAGGCCAACCCGGAGTCGGTCGACGAGAAGTACCTGGTGGATCTGGCCGAGAGCGGCTTCAACCGGATCTCGTTCGGGATGCAGTCGGCCCGCCCCCACGTGCTGGAGGTCCTGGAGCGCGGCCACACCGCCGGCCGCCCCGAGCAGTGCGTGCGCTGGGCGTACGACGCAGGGTTCGAACAGGTCAACCTGGACCTGATCTACGGCACCCCCGGCGAGTCGGACGACGACTGGCGCGCCTCCCTCGAAGCGGTCGTCGGCGCGTACCCGGACCACGTCTCGGCGTACTCGCTGATCGTCGAGGAGGGCACCCGCCTGGCCAACCGGATCAAGCGCGGCGAACTGCCCGACATCGACGACGACACCCACGCGGACCGCTACCTGATCGCCGACGAGATGCTGACGGCCGCTGGCTACCGCTGGTACGAGGTGTCCAACTGGTCGGTCTCCGACGACACCCGCTGCCGCCACAACCTGCTCTACTGGACCGGCGCCGACTGGTGGGGCGTCGGCCCCGGAGCCCACAGCCACATCGCGGGCACCCGCTGGTGGAACGTCAAGCACCCGGCGCCTTACGCCCAACGGCTCGCCGAGGGCAGGTCCCCGGGCCAGGCCCGTGAGCAGCTGAACACCCCCGACCGCCGCACCGAGCGCATCCTGCTGGAGCTGCGCCTCATCGACGGCCTCGACCTGGCCCTGCTCACCCCCGAAGCCCGCGCCGCCGCCGGCCGCGCCCTGCGCGACGACCTGCTGGAGCCGCTCCCCTTCGCCGACGGCCACGCCGTGCTCACCCTCCGAGGCCGCCTCCTCGCCGACGCACTAGTCCGCGACTTCACCGACTAGCCCGCCGCGCGCGACACTATCCGTCGCCAACCAAGCGCGCTGAGCCCTCACTGCTCCAGCTCTCCGCTCGGCTTTGCTCAGGTCAGCTTTAACCGGCCGATCCTGGCGCGTACGGCGTCCGCTTGCAACGCCGGTAGACCGCCCCGACGCACCAACGCGGCTACGGCTTGTGCCGCTTTCCGGGCTTCGGCTTCGTCGCGGCATCTGAAGCGCCATCGCGCACGCCGCCGCCCGTCATCGCTTACGTACACGCTCCACCGGCGATGGCGATAGACCAGCAGCTGGGCGGCCCGCACAAGACCAAGGACGATCCCCATCTCAAGGAGCAGGCCGTTGGGTGGCACGGCACCCGGGCCTCCTGGACGCCGTGGCAGTCCGGTGCGCCCGATCCAAATGCGGAGGCGGACTCCGTCCGGGCCGACTGCGGGTTGTCCAGTGACACCGGCTTCCCATGCCTCGATCTCATATTGCCGCTCGCGCAGACGTTGCCGCACATTGCGTCTCACCGTCCGTCGAGCAGATCCTCGAAGTCGCTCCAGCACACGTCCGTCCTTGGGATCGGCCTCGGTCGCCGAAATCCGATGGTCCCATCGGCCCGTACGACTTACCAGCACGGCCGCATAGTTGGCCGCGATGCTTCACAGCTTGTTGTGATAGGCGCTGCCGCGCTGGTCTGTCGCGCATATCACGGGCGCGACGAGTCGTGACCGGATGCCTGCATTGAGGGGACCGAGTCGGCGCCAGTGATCGATCAGTCGTCGGCTCCCTGACACGTCATTCCCTGGCGTGCGGTCCGGGTGACCGGGCAGCCACGCCGGCATCGACATGTGGTTCGCCAAAAATGGATTCGGCGCAACTTCTCTGCGATAATCGAACTATGAGTGATGCTGAAGCCGAAACCGGTGCTGTGCGGAACGCCTCGGTGCTTCTGGCATTCAGGGCGCAGAACGTGCGGTCGTTCCTGGACGAGCTGGAGCTCTCCATGATCGCGACCACGCTCGCCGAGCCGGGCGCGGTTCGCCGCGTAGCGTGGCGCGATCGGGGTCGGCATGTGGGCGTGTTGCCGGTAGCCGGCATTTTCGGCGCCAACGCGTCCGGAAAGTCCAACGTGTTGAAGGCGATGGACGACATGCGCGGCCACGTGCTGCGGTCCTTCCGCCAGGCCGATCCGGCCGGCCGGATCCGTCGGCGCGCGTTCGCCCTCGATCCCGACGCCCGCGGCCGGCCCTCGCGCTTCGAGGTCGATCTCGTGCTCAACGGGGTTCGGCACGAGTACGGCTTCGCAGTGGACGACGAGCGGGTCGTCGAGGAGTGGGCGTACCGCTATCCACGCGGTCACGCCGCGCTGTTGTTCCGCCGTGACGGGGACGAAGTGAAGCTCGGCGCCGACGACCGGGCGAAGGGCCGGGCCGTGATCGAACTGCTGCGGCCGAACGCGCTCTTCCTGTCCACCGCCGCGTCAGCGAACCATCCGTCACTGCTGCCGCTGTACGCGTGGTTCGGTCGTAATCTGCGGCTCGCCGAAGCCGGAAGTCGCGCGATCCGGCAGACGCTCACGACCGAACTCCTTGACGACGTGGCCGGTCGAGAGCATGTGTTGGCACTTCTTCGCGCGGCTGACCTGGGCATCACCGGGGCCCGGCGACGGCCCGTCGACCCGGTGATGAAGGAGCGGATGCAGCGCGCGCTGCGGATTCTGATCGGGCAGGAGGGCGAGCCGGGTGGTGAGAATGATCTCCCTTTGTTCGAAAAGCTCGGCGTGCACCTGACTCACCAAGGTATGAGCGGAGAGGTCGAGTTGGACGCGGAGGACGAGTCGCTCGGCACCCTGGTCTGGTTCGGTCTCATCGGACCCGTGGTGGAGGCTCTCGCCGACGGCGCCGTCTTCCTCGCGGACGAACTGGACGCCAGCCTCCATCCGGCCCTGGTGGCGCAGCTGGTGCGACTGTTCCAGAACCCTGAGACCAATCCGCGCCGAGCGCAGCTCGTGTTCAACTCCCACGACGTCACGGTGCTCGGCGACTCGGTTTCCGACCGCCTCATCGGCCGAGACCAGGTCTGGTTCACCGAGAAGCGTCCCGAGGGCGGCACGCGGCTGTACCCGCTGGCCGACCTCGATCCGCGCAAGGAAGAAGCCATCGGGCGCCGGTATCTGGCCGGACGCTACGGCGCGGTCCCGATCGTGTCCGCCCAGGAGTTCGCGGCGGCCGCGGAGCAATTGACGTCGAACGGCCGCCCATGAGCCGGGGTAATCCGAGCGGTCCGCCGCGTCGGCGTGTGACCAGCGATGCCTTACGGCTCGAACTGCTCGTCTTTGTCGAGGGGGAGACCGAAAACCAGTACGTCAAGGAATGGCACAAGCGTCATCGGGAATGGGTGAACGTCGAGATCGACCCGTCGCGGATATCCCCGTTTCAGCTTGTCCAGAAGGCGGTCGAGGCGAAGAATCGGGAGTCCCACGACGCCAGGAGGGGACGCGGACGTTCGCACGACCAGTTCTGGTGCGTTTTCGACCGCGACGAGCACGCGCGTCTTCCGGAGGCGTTCCAGCTCGCCGATGCGAATGGCATCCGGATCGCGTTCTCGAATCCCTGTCTTGAACTGTGGTTCGTCCTGCACTTCCGGGACCAGGCCGCGCACGTCGAGCGGCATCCGGTGCAGGCTGACTCAGCGGGCTACCTGCACTGTCGCAAGAATCTGACACGTCCGGCCCTCGACGTACTCGTTGATCAGTATGAGGTCGCCAAGAAACGCGCCTTGCTTCTCGATGCCAAGCACGCGGGCGATGGAACTGAACCTCGTGGCAATCCGAGCACCGACGTCTGGAAACTTGTCGACGAGATCCGCGGTTCGCGCCCGGACCACATCGGCGTGAAGGCGGATCGCGCAACGCGCAACGCGCCAGGATGAGACGTCGACCGTCGAGCGTCGAGCAAACTGAAGCCGTTGTCGGAAATCACCTTGGCTCACGGGGCGGTGACGAAGTCGATCAGGGCCTCGACCCGGCCCAGCAGGGTGGGCTCGACGTCCTTGTACGACGTGACGGCGGCGAGGATTCGGGGCCAGGCGGCGCGCGGGTCCAGCGGCCAGGTGGGGTCCTTGCGGCGCAGGCGCTCGCAGACTCCCTCCTTCCACTCCTCGCCGCGCGGGACCCGGGGCCAGGCCTCGAAGCCGAGGCGTTCGGGCTTGACGGCCTGCCAGATGTCCACGTACGGGTGGCCCAGGACGAGCACGCTGTCCTCGCGGCCCTCCTGGACCTCGCGGGCTATGCGGGTCTCTTTCGAGCCCGCGACCATGTGGTCGACCAGGACGCCCAGGCGGCGGCCGTCGCCGGGGGCGAAGTCGGCGACGATGGCGGGCAGATAGTCGATGCCGTCCAGCAGTTCGACCACCACGCCCTCGACGCGTAGGTCGTCGCCCCAGATTCGCTCGACCAACTCGGCGTCGTGCTTGCCCTCTACGTAGATCCGGCCCTCACGCGCTACCCGTGCCCTTAGGCCCTGGACGGCGCGGGAGCCGGACGCGGTGGTGCCCGATCGTGCAGAACCGTGGGCCTGTGGCTGCGTCGGTTTGGGGCGCACTAGGGCGACGGGCCTGCCTTCCAGCAGGAACCCGGGGCCCAGGGGGAACACACGGTGCTTGTGGAAACGGTCTTCCAAGGTCACGGTGAAGCCGCCCGGGGTCTTCTCGACGCGCACGACCGCGCCGCAGAAACCGGTGGTGACCTCCTCGACCACCAGGTCGGCCACCGCCTCGACCTCGGGCAGGGCGGCGCGCTCGGGCGGGCGCAGGTCGTCAGCGCCGTAGTTCCACGACCGGGGCGTGTTCACGCGTCGGCCACCGCCTCCCGGGGGGCCGCCGGCTCCGTCTCGTTCATCTGATCGAGAGTAGCGCTCGGCCGGGTTGTCGGAAGGGAAGGCGTGGAGCGCGGTTGCCGGAAGGGAATGCGTGGAGGTGTGCGTGCGATGGTGGCGTGTGCGTGCGGTGGTGTGGGCAGTGGTGTGGTGGGACGCGGCTACGTCGGGCTTCGCGTGATCAGCAGGAGTTCGGCTGAAGACTGATCCCCTTCGCGCGCCGTACACTGGACTCACCGCGATTGGCACTCGTCACAACTGAGTGCCAGGAGCGCACGGTGATCAGGCCGCTACGACACTGTTCGACGTTCGACACTGGAGGTGGTGGGCGTGCTCGAAGACCCGAGGCTCGACGACCCCAGGCTGGACCGGCGGCGCCTCGACGTGTTGCGCGCCATCGTCGAGGACTACGTCGCCACCCAGGAGCCGATCGGCTCGAAGGCGCTGGTCGAACGGCACAGCCTGGGCGTCTCGCCGGCCACCATACGCAACGACATGGCCGCGCTCGAAGAAGAGGGCTACATCCACCAGCCGCACACCAGCGCCGGGCGGGTGCCGACCGACAAGGGCTACCGGCTGTTCGTCGACCGACTCTCCAATGTCAAGCCACTGTCTTCGGCGGAGCGCAACGCGATACACGCGTTCCTCGGCGGGGCCGTCGACCTCGACGACGTGATCGCGCGCACGGTTCGGCTGCTCGCGCAGATCACCCGGCAGGTCGCGGTCGTGCAGTATCCGTCGCTCTCCCGTTCCGCGGTGCGGCACGTCGAGCTGGTCGCGATCACGCCGAGCCGGGTCATGCTGGTGCTGATCACCGACACCGGCCGGGTCGAGCAGCGCTTCGTCGAGACCGTGCCGGTCGGTGAGGAGACGGTCGCCGACGTGCGCGCCCGGCTCAACGCGCTGATCGCCGGACACCGGCTGTCCGACGTGCCCGCGCGGCTGACCGACTTCGGCGACCAGTTCGGGCGCGAGGACCGGCCGGCGGTGGACTCGCTGGTCTCGGTGCTGCTCGAAGTGATCGTGGAACAGCGCGAGGAGCGGGTGATGCTCGGCGGCACCGCGAACCTGACCCGGTTCCGGCAGGACTTCCCGGACACCATCGGACCGGTGCTCGAAGCGCTTGAAGAGCAGATGGTGCTGCTCAAGCTGCTCGGCGAGACGACGGGGCCGTCCACGCTCATCGTGCGCATCGGCCACGAGACCGGTTACGAAGGACTGTCCGCCACATCGGTCGTGACCAGCGGTTACGGCCGCGACGGCGACACGGTGGCGCAACTCGGCGTGCTCGGTCCGACGAGAATGGACTATCCGGGCACTATGGGGGCGGTCTCAGCCGTTGCCCGTTACGTCGGACGCGTGCTCGATCAGGCGTAACCTGGTCGGTCGGGCAGGGCAAACGGCTGTACGCGCGAAGCGAACGAGCGAATAAGTACGCCCGTGAGCAAGTAGTACGTAAGACGGTAAGAGGCAACAGGCAAGACAGGCACCACCCGCACCACGCAGGCAGTGTCCGAATCCGGCTGGAGTTACACACGTGGCGACCGACTACTACGCGGTCCTGGGGGTACGGCGTGACGCCACCCAGGAGGAGATCAAGAAGGCGTACCGCCGTCTCGCCCGCGAGTTACACCCCGACGTCAACCCGGATCCGGAGACCCAGGAGCGGTTCAAGGAGATAGGGCTGGCCTACGAGGTCCTCTCCGATGCGCAGAAGCGGCAGGTCTACGACCTCGGCGGCGATCCGACGCGCTCGTCGGCCGGGGCACCGGGCGGCGGCTTCGGCGCCGGGTTCGCGTTCAGCGACATCATGGACGCGTTCTTCGGCGGCGGCGGCTCGCGCGGCCCGCGCTCGCGGGTGCGCCGCGGGCAGGACGCGCTGATCCGGGTCGAGATCACCCTGACCGAGGCGGCGTTCGGCGCGCAGCGCGACATCCAGGTGGACACCGCGGTGGTCTGCCCGACCTGCAACGGCGACGGCGCGGCGCCCGGCACCGCCCCGGTGACCTGCGACATGTGCCACGGTCGCGGCGAGGTCCAGCAGGTGACCCGCTCGTTCCTCGGCCAGGTGATGACCTCGCGGCCGTGCCCACAGTGCCAGGGCTACGGCACGGTGGTGCCGACCCCGTGCGTCGAGTGCGCCGGAGACGGCCGGGTGCGCACCCGCCGGACCCTGACGGTGAAGATCCCGCCGGGCGTGGACAACGGCACCCGCATCCAGCTGGCCGGCGAGGGCGAGGTCGGCCCGGGCGCCGGTCCGGCCGGAGACCTGTACATCGAGATCGTCGAGGAGCCGCACCAGATCTTCCAGCGGCGCGGCGACGACCTGCACTGCACCGTCACCATGCCGATGACCGCCGCCTCGCTGGGCACCAAGATCCCGCTGGAGACGCTGGACGGCTCGGTCGACCTGGACATCCGGCCGGGCACCCAGTCCGGGCAGGCGATCACGCTGCGCGCCCGCGGCATCCAGCACCTGCGCGGCACCAGCCGCGGCGACCTGATCGTGCACGTCGAGGTGCAGACCCCGAAGGCCCTCGACCCGGAGCAGGAGGAGCTGATGCGCAAGCTCGCCCGCCTGCGCGGCGAGGAACGCCCGTCCGGCACCTTCGCGCCCGGCAAGCAGGGGCTGTTCTCGCGGATCAAGGACGCCATCAACAACGGGTGACGGCCCGATCCGCCCCCTGACCGACAGAGCGCTGCGATGACTTCTGTACCGGTGTTCCGAGCGGACACCGACCGGCTGGCCGCCGGCCGCGTGCGGCTGGACGGCCCCGAGGGCCGGCACGCCGCGCTGGTGCGCCGGCTGCGGGCCGGCGAGCGGATCGACCTGACCGACGGGGTCGGACGGCTCGCCGAGTGCGTCGTGCGGCGGGCCGGCGGTTCCGGCGACCCGACGCTGGACCTCGACGTGCTGGACCTGCGCGACCTGCCCCGGCCCGAGCCGCGCTTCACGGTCGTGCAGGCGCTGGCCAAGGGCGACCGCGGCGAGACCGCCGTGGAGACGATGACCGAGATCGGCGTGGACGCGATCGTGCCCTGGTCCGCGTCCCGGTCGATCACCCAGTGGCGCGGCGAGCGCGGCGAGAAGGCCCTGGCGAAGTGGCGCTCCACCGCCGTCGAGGCGAGCAAGCAGTCCCGCCGGGTCTGGTGGACCGAGGTGGCCGAGGCGGCGGCGACGAACCAAGTGGCCCGAATGCTGGCCAAGGCCGCCCTCGCGGTGGTGTTGCACGAGGACGGCGAGCGTGCGCTGGCGGACCTGACGGCCGATCAGCTGGTCCCGGCGGACGGCCGAACGGGCGACATCGTTCTGATCGTCGGACCGGAAGGCGGCGTTTCCCCCGAGGAACTGCACGCCTTCGGCGAGGCCGGGGCCGTCGCATATCGGATGGGGCCGACGGTAATGCGCACCTCCACGGCCGGGACTGCCGCTGCGGCGGTGCTGCTCGCGCGGTCCGGACGGTGGGCGGCGGACGGCCGGTGACGGGCGGTCACAACCGGCTGCGCGCGGCATCGGCGTAGCAGTCAGCGGCAGTACTTCAGTCAGCGGCAGTACTTGGTGGTGAACGTGTCGGTCTCGTCGTCGGGGAAGAACACGTGGGTCAGGCCCTCGGTGCAGTTGCCGGCGGGCACGGCGACCGGGGACGACCAGAAGTCTGGTCCGCCCGCACCACCGACGAAGGTGCGTGCGCCGTCGATAGCGTCGTGAGTGACGTCGTAGTCCGCGACGCCGACGTCGTAGTGCACGTTGCGCACCCGGAACTGGAGCCACGGGTATGCGTATCCGTACACCTGGTGGCAGCTCGGCGAGTAGAACTGCTTGACCGAGAACGCGACGACGCCGTGCCAGCGCGCGTAAGACGTCATGCCGACCTGATACGCGTCGGCGCACGGGACAGGGTTGGCCGACGCGAGCGAGGTCGGCGAGCCGGACGGCGCCGGAGAGGGCGACCGGGATGACAGCGACCGGGATGACAGCGGCGGGGATGACAGCGTTGGGGATGCGAGAGACGAGGATGAGTGGGCGACGACGGCGGACGTCGTGCTCTGCGAGTGTGCTGCCGGAGTCGACAGCGCGACCGGCACCGCCGCGAGGGCGACGGTGAAGACGGCGGTGGCGACGACTTGTGCTGCGAGGCGGTCCATGGTGCTTTCCCAGCGTTCAGGGTGACAGGGGCCGTGCCCGTAAGTGATCACGTGGTGGCGATCCGGAACGGTACACAGGGGAAGACTCCCGAGAAGCCCTAGGATCGGTCCGACTGAACGGAAAGGACTCGTTCGTGCGAACGATGATCACCGGTTCGAGCGAATCCGGGTCCGCCGACACAACCCGAGAGGGCGGTATGACGAGCATGGAATCGGCGTTCGACGAGGGCTGCCTGTTCTGCCGGATCGTCGCCGGGCGGGTTCCCGCCAACGTGGTCCGCGACACCGAGGACTTCCTCTCCTTCCGCGATATCCGTCCGCAGGCGCCGACACACGTGCTGGTCATCCCTAAGGCGCACGGCTACCGGGATGCGGCCGAACTCGCCCTACACGCGCCGGAGCTTGCCGCGCGGCTGCTCGCCGAGGGCGCCGAGGTGGCGCGTGAGGAGGGGCTGACCGATAACGACAACGTGCCCGGCTACCGCTTCGTGTTCAACACGGGCGACGCCGCCGGGCAGACCGTGTACCACGTACACCTGCACGTCCTTGGCGGCGACGCGCTCGGACAGTTCGGCTCCGCGCCGCAGTAGGGGCCCGGCCGGGCCTCATACGGGTTCGGCGGCGTACGGCGCGGGGCTTCGCGGGGGTCGAAACGGTGGCTTTGAACCGGCGCGGTTGAAATAATCTCCCGGGCCAGACGCTTCTGGTCGATACCATGGACAGTGCCCCCGTCGGCACCGATTGAAGGAATGATTCCAAGGCCCACGCGGCCCGGCCCATGACTGAGCAGCCAAACAGGTCACGCAACGCCTCCTCCTCGAAAGCGCGCGCCCGCAAGGCCGCCGCCGCGCCGCCCGCCGCCGAGCCGGCCCGTGCCGCGGTCGAGCAGGCCCAGGCGAAGATCACCATCCCGGCGGCTCACCCGATGGTCGCGGTGCTCGGCACCGGCGACAGCATCCTGCGGGTGATCGAGAAACACCTGCGCGGCGTCGACTTCCACGCCCGCGGCAACGAGATCACCGCGACCGGCCCGCGCGAGGACGTCGAGCTGGTCGAGCAGCTGTTCGCCGAGATGCTGCTGGTCCTGCGCACCGGCGCGCCGCTGACCGAGGACGCCGTCGAGCGCTCGATCGGCATCCTGCGCGCCGCCCGTTCCGGCGAGGGCGGCGAGCGGCCGGCCGAGGTGCTCACCCAGAACATCCTGTCCAACCGCGGGCGCACCATCCGGCCCAAGACGCTGAACCAGAAGCGCTACGTCGACGCGATCGACAAGCACACCATCGTGTTCGGCATCGGCCCGGCGGGCACCGGCAAGACCTATCTGGCGATGGCCAAGGCCGTGCAGGCGCTACAGGCCAAGGAGGTCAGCCGGATCATTCTGACCCGCCCGGCGGTCGAGGCCGGCGAGCGGCTCGGCTTCCTGCCCGGCACCCTGTACGAGAAGATCGACCCGTACCTGCGCCCGCTGTACGACGCGCTGCACGACATGATCGACCCCGAGTCGATCCCGCGCCTGATGGCCGCCGGGACCATCGAGGTGGCTCCGCTGGCCTACATGCGCGGCAGATCGCTCAATGACGCGTTCATCATCCTGGACGAGGCGCAGAACACCTCGGCCGAGCAGATGAAGATGTTCCTGACCCGGCTCGGCTTCGGCTCCAAGATCGTGGTGACCGGCGACGTGACGCAGGTGGACCTGCCCGGCGGCACCGAGTCGGGGCTGCGGGTGGTCCAGCACATCCTCGACGGGGTCGAGGACATCCACTTCACCAGGCTGACCAGCACCGACGTGGTGCGCCACCGGCTGGTCGGGGACATCGTGGAGGCGTACGGGCGCTACGACGCGGCCAAGGAGGAGCGCGATCGGCAGGGCGACGCGCTGTCGATGAACCGGGCGCAGCGGCGCGCGGCTCCGCGCGCCCGCTCGGTGGGATGATCGCGCCATGTCCATCGACATCAACAACGAGTCCGGGGTCACCGTAGACGAGCCGGCCATCGTCGCGCTGGCCCGCTTCGTGCTCGACCAGATGGGCATCCACCCGCTGGCCGAGCTGTCCATCCTGCTGGTCGACACCGCCGCGATGGAACAGCTGCACATCCAGTGGATGGACGAGCCGGGACCGACCGACGTGCTGTCCTTCCCGATGGACGAGCTGCGCCCGTCGCGGGCCGAGGACGACAACGAGCCGACCCCCGGCCTGCTCGGCGACGTGGTCCTGTGCCCGGAGGTGGCCGCGAAGCAGGGCGAGGCGGCCGGCCACTCGACCGCGGACGAGCTGCACCTGCTGACCACGCACGGCATCCTGCACCTGCTCGGCTACGACCACGCCGAGCCGGAGGAGAAGGCCGAGATGTTCGGCCTGCAGCAGGAGCTGTTGGACCGCTGGCGCAGACAGTCGTCCGACGAGCGGCCCGGACGCTGAGCCGTGACCGCGACGATGGCGTGGCTCCTGGTCGGCGCGGCGATCTCGGTCGTGGTCGCCTGGCTGGCGGCCGGCGTGGACGCGGCGCTGGCCCGCATCTCGCGGGTACGCGCCGCCGAACTGCTCGAACACGGTGAGCCGGGCGCCGCGCGCTTGGTGCGGCTGACCGCCGACCCGGCCCGGTACGTGAACCTGGTGCTGCTGATCCGGGTGGTCGGCGAGATGGCCGCCGCGGTGATGGTGACCATGGTGTGCGTGCACCGCTGGGGGCTGACCCTCGGCGCCGGCGCGATCACCGTCGCGATCATGGCCGTGGTCTCGTACGTCGCGATCGGCGTCTCGCCGCGCACCCTCGGACGCCAGCACGCGCCGCGGATCGCCGTGCTCGGCGCGGCCGTGCTGCTCCCGCTCGGGCGCATCCTCGGCCCGCTGCCGCAGGCGCTGATCTCGCTGGGCAACGCGGTCACCCCCGGCAAGGGCTTTCGCGAGGGGCCGTTCGCCACCGAGGCCGAGCTGCGCGCGCTGGTGGACATCGCCGAGCAGAACAGCGAGATCGAGGCGGCCGAGCGCCGGATGGTGCACTCGGTGTTCGAACTGGGCGACACCCTGGTCAAAGAGGTCATGGTCCCGCGCACCGACATGCTGTTCATCGAGCGCGGCAAGACCCTGCGCCAGGCGCTGAGCCTCGCGCTGCGCAGCGGCTTCTCGCGCATCCCGGTCACCGGGCAGAACGCGGACGACGTCGTCGGCATCGTCTATCTCAAGGATCTGGCCCGCCGGATGCACGAGGGCGACGGGTCGGACGTGGTCGCGGGAACCGCGACGACCGTCGGTGCCGCGGGTGCCGTCGAAGCGGTGGACGACCCGCTGGACGCGGCGGTCGAGTCGGTCATGCGCCCGGCGAGCTACGTGCCGGACTCGAAGCACGCCGACGAACTGCTGCGCGACATGCAGGCGCAGCGCATCCACCTGGCGATCGTGATCGACGAGTACGGCGGCACGGCCGGCCTGGTCACCATCGAGGACATCCTGGAGGAGATCGTCGGGGAGATCACCGACGAGTACGACCAGGGCCGTCCCGAGGTGGAGTGGCTGGGCGAGCCCGGCGACCCGGACGGCGGCGCCCGCGTCTCCGCGCGGCTGGGCCTGGACGAGCTGGGCGAGCTGTTCCACCGCGACCTGGAGGACGAGGACGTCGAGACGGTCGGCGGCCTGCTGGGCAAGCGGCTGGGCAAGGTGCCGATCCCCGGCGCCACGGTGCGCATCGACGGGCTGACGCTGACCGCCGAGTCCACCGAGGGCCGCCGGCGGCGGATCGGCACCGTGCTGGTGCGGCCGGTCCCGCGCGCGGCCGACGAGGG
This sequence comes from Actinocrinis sp., assembly GCA_050725375.1. GTDB lineage: Bacteria > Actinomycetota > Actinomycetes > Streptomycetales > Catenulisporaceae > Actinocrinis. The sequence goes on from JBOHCW010000502.1 coordinate 14,125, forward strand.
CGAGTCGCGGGGTCCGGACGGCGGCGGGCACGGCGCGGCGAACGGCGGTGCCCACGACGGCGGGACGCGCGAGGCCGGGGCGCGCAACGGCGGGCGGGAGGGTTCGCGTCCGGTGGACGACTTCGATCCGGTCGACGTCGACGACTGACGCAGGCCGTCAGGACCGGCCGGGCACGAGAATAGCAGTGTGCTGATACTTGGGGCGTGCTGAGACCGTGGGCACGCGCCACCGTGGACGACAGGCCGAGGAAGCGATGAACGAGCTGGACCCCGAGGACGCGAAGATCATCACGCTGGCCCGCTCCGCGCGCGCCCGCAACCGCGCCGCGGAGGGCGCCGCCGTGCGCGATGCCACCGGGCGCACGTACGTGGCCGTCACCGTCGCGCTGCCGTCGCTGAAGCTCTCGGCGCTGCAGGTCGCGGTCGCGATGGCCGTCTCGTCCGGCGCGGACCGGCTGGAGGCGGCCGCGGTCGTCTCCGAGGCGCCGGCGCTGACCGACGAGCAGGTCGCCGCGGCGCTCGATCTGAAGGCCGCGGCGCTCTTCCTGGCCGCTCCCGACGGAACGGTTGTCACGGAACGTCGATAGCTTCGTCGCAGGTCGTCGACAATCTCAACAGTTCTGCACGAAAGGGCCGATCGGGGCCGCGGCGCCTGTAGTGCGTCCGCGCCGTGCCGTACGGTTGCCTTCGTGAGCGGTGACGGCAGGTACTACGGCGGCGGGGCGCAGTGGCCTGATCAAGAGCCAGAGCGCACTCGCATCGACTTCGACCGGCCCGACGCGGGCGGTCAGATCTACGAGCCCGGCTACGGGTACGGCGGCGAGCAGCCGCCCGGACCGCCGCCGACCGCCCCGGCGCGCAAGCGGCGGCGCTGGGGTCGCGTCACCCTGTTCAGCATCATGGGCCTGATCCTGGTGCTGATCGCGGCGGGCGTCGGCACCTGGCTGTGGGCCTCCTCCAAGGTCACCAAGGTCGCCGCGCTGTCCGACTACGCCGGCCGCCCGGCACAGGGCGCGGGCACCAACTGGCTGGTGGTCGGCTCGGACAGCCGCTCGAACCTGACTCCGGCGCAGAAGGCGCAGCTGCACGTCGGCTCGGACCAGGGGCAGCGCACCGACACCATCATGCTGCTGCACTACGGCGCGACCGGTCCGGACCTGGTCTCCATCCCGCGCGACTCGTACGTGACCATCCCGGCGTACACGGACTCGAACGGCAAGTCGCACTCGGCCACCAAGAACAAGGTCAACGCCGCGTACGACTTCGGCGGGCCGCAGCTGCTGGCCAAGACGGTCGAAGAGGCGACCGGGGTGCGGGTGGACCACTACATCGAGATCGGCTTCCTCGGGGTCACCGACGTGGTCAACTCGGTCGGCGGGGTGCACATGTGCCTGGACGCGCCGGTCAAGGACCACTACTCGGGCGCGAACCTGCCGGCCGGCTGCCAGAACCTCGACGGCAACCAGTCGCTGGAGCTGATCCGGTCGCGCTACTCGCTGGCCAACTCGGACATCAGCCGGATGGCCAACCAGCAGAAGTTCGTCTCGGCGCTGGCCAAGTCGGTGCTGCGGCCGGGCGTGGTGTTCAACCCGTTCACCCTGTACCCGTTCCTGAACGACACGCTGGGCTCGATCGCGGTGGACAGCGGCTCGGGCCTGTCCGACCTGGCGACGATGGCCAACCACGTGCGGCCGATCACCAACGGCAAGGGCACCTCGGGCACCGTGCCGATCAAGAACGAGGGCTACCAGGTGTCGGGCCTCGGCTCGACCGTGCTGTGGGACGCGGGGAAGGCCAACCAGCTGTTCACCGCGATCAACCAGGACAAGGCGATCCCGGCCGGGCTGCTGAACGCGCTGAACTAACGCTTCGTCAGACGCCTGTCAGCCGGCCTCTGATCTTTGATCAGCCCTTGATCGCCTCGATGAGGGACAGCGCGGCGAGCACCGCCATGATGCTCGCCGCCGCTCTCGTGAACACCTTCAGCGACACGTAGCGCAGCAGCGCCCTGCCGCCGACGATCGCGAGCGCGGCCACCGCCCAGAGCGCGCACAGCGAGCCGATGCCGACCGAGGGCCAGTCGTACTTGGCGGCCAGGTTCGCCGTCACGATCTGGGTCAGGTCGCCGAACTCGGCGACGGTGATCACCGTGAAGCTGGTCAGCAGCGCGCGCCAGTTGCCGCCGGGCTCCGCGCGTTCGGCGGCCTGTTCCTCCTCGCTCTCCCCGCTCTTCTGATGCGCGGAACCCTGGCGGAAGATGAGGATCGCGCCGAGCAGGAACAGGGCGGCGACGACGGCTTCGAGCGTGCGGTGCGGCAGCAGGGCCAGCAGGGCGCCGGCCACGAGCGCCAGGGCGACCTGCACGGCGAAACCGCCGGCCGCGCCCGCGAACACGTAACGCGCACGGTAGCGGGTCGCCAGGATCAGGCTGGCCAGGGCGGTCTTGTCCGGCAGTTCGGCGAGGAACACGACGCCGAACGTGGTCGCGATGACGGCCGCGTTCACCGGTCGCGCAGTCTCTTCACAGCTGGGCCAGTCACAGGCAGGCCTTTCACAGGTGCAGGCCTCTCACATGAAGGCCTTTCGCAGACGCCGGTCAGGTGATCTGTTGATCAGTCTAAAGGCGGCTCTGCGCGCGCCAAAACGGTGGATCCTGTCAATCCCCGTAGAAGGTGCGCTTCAGCGCGATCATGCCGACCACGACGGCGGCCACCACGACGCCGACCACCACGCCGACCGCGAACCCCGCGTGCTCCTGGACGGCGAGGAACGCGACGATCAGGCCGATGCCGCCCGCGGGCCCCAGCGTCGCCTTGGTGAGGATCCTGCGGTTCTTCGGCTGTTCGGCCGGGGCCTTGGACGCCATGGGGCGAGCGTAGGGCAGCGGCGCGGGGGACAGAAGGCCCTGGAAGTAAAGAAGGCGCCGGAGGCGCCGCGGAAGGCAGGGACCAGGGGGAGAGGACCCCGGAAATGACCATCGCCGCACCGGTGCGGCGGCGCGGCGATGTCTATTCAATTCAGCGCTCCAAACCCCCGGCTCAGGGGCCGACGGTTCGGGGCCTGGGCTCCTGGGCGCGCGATGCGCGGCTCCCGGAGTCCACCCTCAGAAACGAGAGTGGCTGAGATCACTAAATTTGTCAACTCGCACAACAAAACTCTTTTCGAGCGCCCGGAGCCGCACCCGGGTCGCACCCAGGGTCGCACCAAGGGAACCGGAGGCGCCGCCCTGGTGTCCTTCCGGTTGTTAGGCTACGGTGACGTAACTTACGCTACGGTAAGTTTCGTCGCTCCCCCTCCTGAACAGCACCGAACGGCACGCGGTCGCCGCGCGCCCCCGTTGTCCCGGCACAGTGTCCCCGCACGGTGTCCCCCGCACGGCGTCCCGGCACATGTTCCCTGTGCCGCTCCCGTGCAGTGTCCCTGTCTTTCCCCCAGCCCCATCTGGAGCCAGCTGTGACCGTCTCGACCGACTCCCGTCCCGCCGTCGTGGAGCCGCTGGACCAGAGCGCCCTGTTGTGCGAGCTCGAACCCGTCGTCGAGGACAATCTCAACCGGCACCTGTCCACCGCGAAGGAGTGGTTCCCGCACTCCTACGTGCCGTGGAGCGAGGGCCGGGACTTCGACGGGCCGCTCGACGGCGCGGCGTGGGAGCCCGGGCAGTCGCGGATGGACGAGACCGCGCGCACCTCGCTGGTGCTCAACCTGCTGACCGAGGACAACCTGCCCAGCTACCACCACGAGATCGCCGTCATGTTCGGCCGCGACGGCGCGTGGGGCACCTGGGTGCACCGGTGGACCGCCGAGGAGGGCCGGCACGGCACCGCGATCCGCGACTACCTGCTGACCACGCGCGCGGTCGACCCGATCGCGCTGGAGCGCGCGCGGATGACGCACATGTGCACCGGGTATCAGTCCCCGAACTCACAGCGCGTCGTCAACTCGCTGGCCTACGTCTCGTTCCAGGAGCTGGCCACCCGGATCTCGCACCGCAACACCGGCACGCACAGCGGCGACCCGCTCTGCGAGCAGCTGCTGGTCCGGATCGCCGCGGACGAGAACCTGCACATGGTCTTCTACCGCAACCTGCTCTCGGCGGCCTTCGACCTGGCGCCGGACGAGACCATGACCGCGCTGCTGGACGTGGTCAAGAACTTCCAGATGCCCGGCGCCACCGTGGAGAACTTCGCCCGCAAGTCGGTGAAGATCGCGCTGGCCGGCATCTACGACCTGCGCATCCACCGCGACGAGGTGCTGCTGCCGGTGCTGCGCAACGTCAAGGCGATGGAGCGCACGGACCTGGGCCCGCAGGGGGAGTGCGCCCGCGAGGAACTTTCGGGCCTGCTCGACGCCCTCGACGCGGCGGCCTGCCGGTTCGAGGAGAAGCGCGACGCGCACCTGGCGCGGCAGGCGCTGCGCGCGGCGCGATGAGCGCAGTGCAAGGGTATTGACGCAGGTGGGGCTGATGCCGGCCTCATTGTGCGAGGATCGCGGCGTGACACCCGTGCGGCCTGCGAACTAAATACTCTTACCAATATTCACCCGTGAAGCCGTAGCGTGCGTGACCAGGACTGATCGGACGGCGTTTCGCCGTGGAGGCGGTTCTCTCCGAACCGCCCTCCTCTCACTGATCAGAAGAGGTCCTCCATGTACGACATGGCCAAGCGCAGCCTGGCCTTCACGGTCGCGACAGGCGGGCTGCTGCTGACCGGCACGGGGTACGCACCGGCCCAGGCCGCCGTCGGATTCGGCGCCCTGCCGGGTCCGGCCGCGGCGCAGGGCAATGCGGACCAGGCTTCCCCGTCCGGCGTCAGCACGCCCATCAGCGTGGCCCCCGAAGCCCGGCCCCAGGTCGCCGCCCCGAAGGTCCTGACCCCGAAGGCACCGCAGGACCCGGCCGCCGGCGGCGGATCGTCGGCGAGCAGCAGCGTCTCGCACTCGGGCGGCATCCTGTCGGGCAACACCGTGCAGATCCCGATCGACCTGGGCCTCAACCTGTGCGGCAACCAGGCCGACGCGGCGGCGGTGGCGAATCACGTCTACGGCTCGACCTGCGGCGGCACCGACGCGGCCGGCGGCTCGAACAGCGGCTCGTCCGCGACCTCGACCACCGACCACTCCGGCGGCATCCTGTCCGGCAACACGGTCCAGGCGCCGATCAACATCCCGCTCAACGTCTGCGGCAACCAGGCGGTGGCGGTGGGCGCGAAGAACGTGACGCACGGCTCCACCTGCGGTACCGGCGGCGGCCCCGGCTCGAACGCGGGCAACGGCGGCGGCTCGTCCGCGACCGCGGTGACCGACCACTCCGGCGGCCTGCTGTCCGGCAACACGGTCCAGGCGCCGGTCAACGTGCCGCTGAACGCGTGCGGCAACCAGGCCAACGTCATCGCGCTGAAGGACAAGGTCTCCGGTACCGACTGCACGACCGGCGGTCCCGGCAACGGCCAGGCCGCGTCGAGCGCCACCGCGGTCACGGTGAACTCCGGCGGCATCGGCTCCGGGATGATCCTGCAGACGCCGATCAACGTGCCGGTGAACGCGTGCGGCAACCAGGCCACCGTGATCGGCGCCCTGAACCGGGTCGGCGGCGTTACCTGCTCGACCGGCTCGGACTCGACCTCGGCGACCGCCGCGACGATCAACTCGGGCGGCATCCTGTCCGGCACCTCGGGCCAGGTCCCGATCAACGTGCCGGTCGAGGCCTGCGGCAACCAGGCCGGCGTCATCGCGGTCAAGAACGTCACCGGCGGCGCGGTCTGCGCCGGGCCGACCCCGCCGAGCAGCACCACGGTCTCCCTGGTGACCAACTCGGGCGGCATCCTGTCGGGCAACCAGCCCGCGGTGCCGATCAACGTGCCGGTCAACGTGTGCGGCAACCAGGCCACCGTGGTCGGGATCGACAACGTCACCGGCGCGGTGGAGTGCGGCTCGCCGATGACCCCGCCGACGACGCCGCCGACGACCCCGCCGCCGTCGGGCACGCCGACCCCGAGCACCAGCACGAGCACGTCGGCGTCGGCGACCCCGTCGCCGACCTCCAGCAACACGACGTGCCCGGTCTGCGGCACGCCGACGCCGAGCACGAGCACGTCGACGTCGTCGAGCCCGTCGCCGAGCAACTGCCCGGCCTGCGGCACCTCGAGCCCGTCGCCGACGGCGATGACCCCGCCGCCGAACACGCCGAGCGCGCCGCCCAACGGCCCGCACGGTCCGACGCCGCCGTCGGGCTCGCTGGCCGGCACCGGCGCCGAGGAGGGCATGGCCCTGGCGGTCGGCGGCGCGGTGCTGCTGGCCGGCGTCGGCCTGCGGGTCGCCTCGAAGCGGCGCTCGCGGTAGCCGGAGCCGACCCGAGGTCCGGTGGGTGACCGGCGGGAGGTCCGCTGAGCGGATCACCCGATGAAGGATCACCGGATGACGGATCACCGGACGGATCACCGGAAAATAGAGTAAGAGGGCAGATTCCGGAGGAACCCGGGATCTGCCCTCTTCTTTGCGGGCGAGAGGGTAGTATCGGCGAGCGGTCATCGCACAGCGTGCATGGTCGAACGCGAATGGTGACGGACTGACGGACTGACGGAACTGCGGACGGATGGACGGAGGGCACGGCGTGGCTGAGGGTGCTGACGGCCGGCCCGCGCTCGACGTCTACGATCCCGGCGGCGGATACGACCTCTACGACGCCGCCGCCGCGTCCGCCGCGGCCGTGCGGCCGGGCCGGGTCGCCAGATCGGCCGGCGCGCTCGGCGAGCTGCTGATCGCCTTCGGCGTGCTCATCGCGCTGTACGCGGTGTACGAGCTGTGGTGGAGCAACATCACCGCGGCCGAGGAGACCCGGCACAACTCCACCGCGCTGCTGCAGACCTGGGCGCGCGAGCCGGCGAAGTCCGCGGCGAAACCGAGCGACGCGGTCGCGAACGGGCGCAGCTTCGGTTTCCTGTACATCCCGGCGCTCGGCGCCGGCTGGCGCGCGCTGATCATGCAGTCCGTGGACCGTACCAGCGTGCTGAACACCGGCGCCGTCGGCCATTACACGGAGCCGGACTCGGCGATGCCGTGGGACCCGGTCGGCAACTTCGCGGTCGCCGGGCACCGGGACGGGCACGGCATGATCTTCCGCGACCTGGACAAGCTCAAGGCCGGCGAGAAGGTCTACGTGCAGACCGACTACGGCTGGTTCGTGTACCGGCTGGACCGCGGGCCGCGGACGGTCGCGATCAACGACGTCGGCGCGGTCGAGCCGGTACCGGTCGGCTCCGGGTTCATCAGGCCGGGCCGCTATCTGACGATGACCACGTGCACGCCTATCTACATCGACTCCAGCCGGATGGTGTGGTGGGGCCACCTGGTCCAGCAGACCCCGCGCGGCACGGTGCCCGCCGGCGTGACGCCCATCTCGTGACGCCAGCCTCGTGACGCGCCCGCATGATCCCAGGGCGTGATCCAGGGCGTGATCCCGGGCGTGATCCCCGGGCGTGATCCGCTAACCCGAATCGCCTGGCGGGACACGCGATCGCGCTGTCCGTGATGTCGAATCGGTGTACGAAGTTCCGGATTCGGTCACGGTTTGCCCAATCGGTGAACCGATGGGTCGGCAACGCCTTAATCTTCCCTCCTGACGTGCGCCGCGACCTGGCGCCGGAACGGATTCCAGAGGGGGGAACCGGTGAATGTCGTGCGCGGGTACCGGCGTGCCGCGATAGCGGCGCTGGCTGTCACGGGTCTGATATCAGGCTCCATATCCGTACTGACCGCGACGGCCGCGCGGGCTGACGAGGTGACCGCCTCGCAGGACTCCTACCGCACCGGCTGGGACCCGAACGAGTCCGGGCTCTCGCCCGCCTCGGTGACCTCCGCCGACTTCGGCCAGCAGTTCTCGACGGCGCTGGACGGCCAGGTCTACGCCCAGCCGCTCGTGGTCGGCAACACCCTGATCGCGGCGACCGAGAATGACAAGGTCTACGGCCTGAACGCGAGCACCGGCGCGATCCTGTGGACCAAGGACGTCGGCCCGTTCTGGCCCGCCGCGACGATCGGCTGCTCGGACCTGACCCCGAACCTGGGCATCACCTCGACGCCGGTCTACGACCCGTCGACCGGTTACGTGTACCTGGTCGCGAAGGCCAACGACGGCGCCGACGCGATGCACCCGCACTACTACATGCACGCGGTCAACCCGAGTACGGGCGCTGAGAAGGCCGGCTTCCCGGTGGCCATCGGCGGCCACCCGAGCAACGACCCGACCGCCACCTTCGACCCGTACAGCCAGGGCCAGCGGCCCGGTCTGCTGCTGGTCGGCGGTGTCGTCTACGCCGGCTTCGGCTCGCACTGCGACTACGGCACGTATCACGGGTACGTCGCCGGCGTGTCGACCTCCGGGCACCAGACGGCGCTGTGGTCGGACGAGACCGGCGCCGGCAACAACGGCGGCGGCATCTGGGCGGGTGGCGGCGGCCTGACCTCCGACGGCGCGGGCCAGATCATCGTGGCCTCGGGCAACGGCGTGTCCCCTGCCCCCGGGCCGGGCAAGACCCCGCCCGGGAACCTGGCCGAGTCGGTGATCCGGCTCAGCGTCAACGCGGACGGTTCGCTCAGCCCGACCGACTTCTTCAGCCCGCACGACGCGCCGACCATGGACGCGAACGACACCGACTTCGGCGCCGGCGGCCCGATGGCGCTGCCCGACACGTTCGGCACCGCCGCGCACCCGCACCTGCTGGTGCAGATGGGCAAGGACGGCCGGCTGTTCCTGCTGGACCGCGACAACCTCGGCGGCCGCACCAGCAGCACGACCGGCGACCCCAACGCGCTCAGCATGACCGGGCCGTATCAGGGCCAGTGGGGTCACCCGGCCGCCTGGGGCGGCGACGGCGGCTACGCCTACCTGGTCGGCAACGGCGGACCGCTGCGTGCCTTCAAGTACGGCGTGACCGGCTCCGGCGTCCCGGCCCTGACCCTCGCGGGCGCCAGCGTCGGCACCTTCCCCTACACCTCCGGCTCACCGGTGGTCACGTCGAGCGGCACGACCTCGGGCAGCGCCGTGGTCTGGACCGCCTGGTCCTCCGGCCCGACCGGCGCCAACGCCGAGCTGCGCGCGTACAACGCCGTGCCCGACGCGAGCGGCAACCTCACGCAGCTGTGGTCCGCCCCGATCGGCACCGCGGTGAAGTTCACCACCCCGGCGACCAACGGCGGCCGGGTGTACGTCGGCACCCGCGACGGCAAGATCCTGGCCTTCGGCCGGCCGGCGACCTCGGTGCTGACCGGCGCACCGCTGTCCATCGGCGACGTCGCGGTCGGCGCGACCCGCAGCGGCACGCTCGCCGTCACCGCGTCGTCGGCGATCAGCGTCACCGGCGTCACCAGCACCTCGCCGTTCGCGGCCACGCCGCCGGCCCTGCCGTACCCGCTGGCCGCCGGCGCGACCCTGAACCTCCCGGTCTCCTTCACGCCGGGCGCCGCCGGGACGCAGAGCGGCACGGTCACCGTCGCCACCGACCACGGCTCGGTCGCCTTCACGGTGTCCGGCAACGGCACCAAGCCCGGCTTCGGCGCGGTGCCGCCGAGCGCCACCTTCGCCGACCAGCCGGTGGGCCTGAGCTCGACGAAGAACATCCAGGTCACCAACACCGGTACGAGCCCTGAGACGATCAGCGCGGTGAGCACGCCGTCCGCGCCGTACACGGTCAGCGGCCTGCCCGCGATCGGCGCGGCGATCCCGGCCGGCGGCTCCTTCATCGCCTCGGTGACCTACGCGCCGACGACGACGAGCACCGACACCGGCGCCATCACCGTCACCTCGACGTCCGGCACCGAGACCATCCCGATCAGCGGCAACGCGATCGTCGGCCAGGGGCACCTGGACATCGCGCCGTGGCCGGTGGACTTCGGCACCGTGCCGTTCGGCTCGACCACCACCAAGACCTTCACCATCACCAACACCGGCAACATCCCGGTGACCGTCACCAAGGCGAAGGCGCCGGACTCCGACTACACCTCGTCCTCGCCGCTGCCGGAGGGCCAGGTGATCGGCCCGGGCCAGGTGTACGTCCAGTCGGTCACGCTCAACCCGACCGCGGTCGGCACCGACGCCGGCAGCTACGAGATGACCTCCGACGACGGCCAGAGCGCCCGGCTGGTACCGCTGACCGCGAAGGTGGTCGCCACCCTGCCGGCGGTGGGCACCGACTGGCAGGTCAACGGCTCGGCCGCACAGGACGCGGCCGGCGGCACGATCACGCTGACCTCGGCCGGCCAGTTCCTCGCGGGCAGCGCGTTCTCCACGTTCCCGGTGGCCACGGCCGGGCTGGCCGCCTCGTTCACCACGCAGATCGGCGGCGGCACCGGCGCCGACGGCATGACCTTCGGGCTGTTGGACTCCAGCAGCACGCCTTTCGGGGTAGGCGGCAACGGCGGCGGGCTCGGGTTCGGCGGGATGCCGGGGATCTGCGTCGCCTTCGACACCTTCCAGCGGAACGTCGTCGGGATCGCCACGGGCGCCGACGCGGGCGGCGGGGCGTTGACGTACCTGGCCACCGCGACGGTCCCGACCGACCTGCGCACCGGGACGCACAAGGTGACCGTCACGGTCCTGGGCAACGTGATCACCGTGTACGTCGACGGCGCGAAGCTGCTGTCGTACGCGGCCGCGGCAGGCGTCATCCCGGCCCACGCCTACGCCGGATTCACCGGCGGCACCGGCGCGAACACCGACGGACACGCGGTGAGCGGCATCCTGATCGCGCCGGCGCCGCCGGTCGCGGCGGTCCCGCCGACCGCGAACCCGGCGACGGTGACCTTCCCGCAGGCGCTGCTCGGCTTCCACGAGACGCAGGACGTGACGCTGACCAACCCCGGCCCCGCGCCGGTGGTGATCACCGCAGTGACCGGGCCGACCGGTGCGTTCGCCGCCACGGTGCTGCCGCCGACCGGGCTGGTGCTGCCGGCCGGGGCGTCGACGCTGCTGCGGGTGACGTTCGCGCCGACGTCCTACGACGCGCCGACGTCCGGCTCGCTCGTGGTCGCCACGACGGCCGGCAACGTGACCGTCCCGGTCTCCGGTTCGATCTGGCCCAAGTTCGGCAGCGGGAACCGGCCGGTCGCGAGGATCGGCACGCCGCCCGCGCGTCTGCACTGAGACGGCGGGACTCACCGCCCTCTGAGACGGCGGCTGGTCTCCGCCACCGTGGCCCCGAGGTCCGTGCGCACGTGAAAGCGTGTGCGGGCCTCGGGGCCGACCTGTAAGTTTCAGCAAGTTTCAGGGCAAATTGACCGGTTAAGTAGCTGGTTCTACCGTGCTGGCGAGCGCGGCGACGGTGCCGTGCGCTCCCTGCCCACGGAGGTATCAGCGAATGGACACGCTCCACCACCGATCGCGCCCGGCCCGGCCACGGCTGCGCGCCGCGCTGGCCAGTGTCGGCGCCGTGGCCCTGGCCGCCGGAGCCGGGATGGTCGCCGTGACCGCCGGGCCCGCGGGCGCCGCGACTCCCGCGTGCGCGGTGGCCTACACCGTCGGCAGCCAGTGGAATACCGGCTTCGGCGCGAGCATCACGATCACCAACAACGCCGCGGCGATCAACGGCTGGACGCTCGGCTTCTCGTTCACGGCCGGCCAGACTGTGACGCAGGGCTGGAACGGCAC